>CAYXEY010000125.1:6691-10768 GCA_964464105.1 uncultured Planctomycetaceae bacterium | reverse complement strand
CGTGGGCGGGGAGTGGGCCTACCAGGCAGCCGTGGGTGGCCCGGGTGGGCGCTATTACGGAATTGGCTCCGCCGGATTCGGCCTCTTCGGCCCCGGCGATTTGTTCCCGGGCACCGATCTTCAGCCGCCAACCAGCCCCAATGGACTGGAATACGGCATTACTTCGTTCGGCGATAACCCGGCCACAGGCAATACGCCGGTCACCGGCTCAGAAGCCCTGATTCAAAACTCCGTGGTGTTCACCCTGACCGGATTGCCCGGTGGATTCGACCCCAATTCGCTGATTCAGAATGTGCTGTTTCAATACGGGACCGACCTCAGCGAACCCAGCATCCCCGGCGTGCCCGAGCCGACAACCGCGATGCCCCTGCTCATCGCCGGATTGGTCGCCATTCGCCGGCGCGGACGTTAGATCCGGGTTGGCGACTCCATCCCCACCTTGGTTCGCGCTGATTGCCGCGCCCCGTTGAGCGTCCTACTCAAACGTCGGCCGTGTTGGCGATTTGCCGGCGCGAAATCCCTCCGCGGTCAACCGCTCCTCCGGTGGTTTGGCGGCTTCGTCGATGGCGCCTGGCTGCCGCAATTCCGGCAGGGCCTTCCTGATCGCATTGCATAGGTAATCCACGGCCTCATCGAGATCGTCGGTGACGTGAAACAGATCGAGGTCGGTCGGCGAGATGGCGCCATAGTCCGACAGAAGCGTTTCGCTCAGGAACTCAACCAGCGGGTTCCAGTAGGCCGAATCAAACAGCACCACCGGAAACCGCGGGCTTTTTCCGGTTTGTATCAATGTCATCGCCTCAAAGAACTCATCCAGCGTGCCGAATCCGCCGGGAAAGCACACGAAGCCCACCGCGTACTTAACGAACATCACCTTGCGCGGGAAGAAATGCTCGAACTCCAGGGAGACGTTCTGAAAAGGATTGGCGCGTTGCTCCTGCGGCAGCTTGATGTTCACGCCGACCGACACGCCCCCAGCCTCGATGGCCCCCTTGTTACCCGCCTCCATGATGCCGGGCCCACCGCCGGTGATAATCGAGAACCCCGCCTTCACCAGCTTTCCCGCGAGCAGCTCGGCATTCTTGTAGGCTGCTGTCTGCGGGCCGAGCCGGGCTGAGCCGAACAGGCTGATGCCTAGTCCGATCTCGCTCATGGTGTCGAAGCCTTCGACAAACTCCGACATGATGCGAAAGACCCGCCAGGTCTCCCGGGTTGGATCGCGATACAGGCCCTGCTTGTCTGTCATGAAGAATCCTTTTGATTTTGGCTGCCAATGAGGCGCTGCCATTGTGGCAATCCGCGCAAGATGGGGCAAATAAGCCTGCGAACGACTACAAATTCCCGTAGACCCCGTGCTGGCACGTGCCTTGCAGTTCATCCCTTCCGGCGCGGACACCATTCCCGTCGCCTGGAGGCCCGACATGAGATCCGATCGATTAACCGTCAAATCCGGCGAGGCTGTCAGCGAGGCTCAACGTCTCGCGGAGGAGCGCTCGCATGGCGAACTATCGCCGTTGCACCTCCTCTCGGTCCTGATCCGCCCCGGCGACGCTTCGCAGGAGCAGGGCATCGTGCGTCCGCTGCTGGAAAAGGCCGGCGGGCGCGTGGATCGCATTCGCTCGATCACCGAATCTGAATTGAATCGCCTGCCCAAGGTGACCGGCGGCTCGCCGTCGCCAAGTCGTCATTTTGTCGATGTGCTGAATGCGGCCGACAAGCTCGCGGAGAAGATGAAAGATCAGTACATCTCGACCGAGCACCTGCTCATTGCCCTCGCGGACACGCCAAGCGATGCCCGTGAGATTCTGAATGTGAACGGCGCGGATGCGAAGAGCCTGACCGCCGCATTGAAAGACGTGCGCGGTGGCGCGACCGTCACATCGCAGAGTCCCGAGGGCACCTATCAGGCGCTTGAAAAGTATGGCCGCGATCTCATCGCCATGGCCCGCGCCGGCAAGCTCGATCCGGTCGTCGGTCGCGATGACGAGGTCCGGCGCATCATGCAGGTGCTCGCCCGCCGTACGAAGAATAACCCCGTGCTCATTGGCGACCCCGGCGTCGGCAAGACCGCCATCGTCGAAGGTCTGGCGCAGCGCATTCTCGCGGGGGACGTCCCTGAGGCACTCAAGAACAAGAAGGTCATCACGCTGGACATGGGGGCACTCATCGCCGGCGCGAAATATCGGGGTGAATTTGAAGAGCGCCTCAAGGCCGTCGTCCGTGAAGTGACTGATTCCGCCGGACAGGTGATTCTGTTCATCGACGAGCTGCACAACCTGGCCGGCGCGGGCAAGAGCGAGGGCGCGATGGATGCGAGCAACCTGCTCAAGCCGGCCCTGGCCCGCGGCGAGCTGCGCTGCATCGGCGCGACCACGCTCGACGAATACCGCCAGCACATTGAAAAAGACAAAGCGCTCGAGCGACGCTTTCAGACGGTGTACGTCGGCGAGCCGACGGTCGAGGATACGATCGCGATTCTGCGCGGCCTCAAGCCGCGTTACGACGCCCACCACGGCGTGCGCATTCAGGACTCCGCGCTGGTCGCCGCGGCTACTCTCTCGCATCGTTACATCACCGACCGCCATCTGCCGGACAAGGCCATCGACCTGATCGACGAGGCCGCCAGCCGACTGCGCATCGAGAATGACTCCATGCCGCACGAATTAGACGAACTGCGCCGCAAGATCATGCAACTTGAGATCGAGCGCGAGGCCCTCAAGAAGGAGAAGGACTCCGCCAGTCGAAAGCAGCTCGATTCGACCGAGAAGGACCTCGCAGGCTTGAAGGAACAGGACCGCGCCGTGACCGCACGCTGGCAGAACGAGAAGGCCATCATCGAAAAGATCAAGGCGATCAAGACGCAGATTGAGGACAAGGGTCGTGAACTCGACGAAGCCCGGCGGCAATTCAAGTGGGAGGCCGCGGCGCGAATCGAGCGCGGCGAGGTGCCGACGCTGGAGCAGAACCTCCGCAACGAGGAGGCTCGGCTGACCGAGATGCACCGCGATGGCCGCGGCCTGCTGCGCGAGGAAGTCACGGCAGAGGAAATCGCCGAGGTGGTCAGCAAGTGGACCGGCGTGCCCGTTTCACGCATGCTCGAAGGCGAAAAAGACAAGCTGCTCAAACTGGAGGATCGATTGCACGACCGCGTAGTCGGTCAGAACGAAGCGGTTCGCGCCGTGGCCGATGCCGTGCGCCGCAATCGCGCTGGCTTGGGCGACCCAAATCGCCCGATCGGCTCTTTCCTCTTCCTCGGCCCCACCGGCGTCGGCAAGACCGAACTTTGCAAGGCCCTCGCCGCCCTGCTCTTCGACGACGAGTCCGCCTTTGTTCGCATCGACATGAGCGAGTTCATGGAGCAGCACAGCGTCGCCCGCTTGATCGGTGCGCCGCCGGGCTACATCGGCTACGAGGAAGGCGGTCGTCTGACCGAGGCCGTGCATCGCCGGCCCTACAGCGTGATCCTGCTCGACGAAATCGAGAAGGCCCATCGCGACGTGTTCAACGTGCTGCTGCAGGTCCTCGACGACGGGCGCCTGACCGACGGTCACGGGCGCACAGTCGATTTCAAGAACACGCTGGTGGTGATGACGAGCAACATCGGCAGCGAGCACATCGTCAACCTGTCGCAGAAGGGCGAGGCAGCCGACGTGGAGATCGAGATGCTCGTGCGCGGCGAATTGCAGAAGCACTTCCGCCCCGAGTTTCTCAACCGCATCGACGAGACCATCATCTTCCACCAGCTTTCTCGCGAAGACCTCGCGAAGATCGTGGACATCCAGGTGGATCACCTGCGCAAGCGGCTGAGCCGCGGCACCGGCGCCGCCCAGATCGGTTTGTCGCTCACGCTGACCGAAGCGGCGCGCAACCGCCTCGCCAAGGATGGCTACGACCCGATTTACGGCGCGCGTCCGCTCAAGCGGCTGATTCAGCAGGAGATCGAAAACCCGCTGGCGCGTAAGATCCTCGCGGGCGAGTTTGTGCCGGGCGATCACGTGAGAGTCGATGCGACCGGAGAGACGTTTCAATTCTCGAAGGGATGACGCTCGCGGCGCGAAGTACTCAAGGCGGCGGGGG
>CAYXEY010000125.1:2073-6681 GCA_964464105.1 uncultured Planctomycetaceae bacterium | reverse complement strand
ATGGGTTTCCGCGCGGGGCGCTATTTACACATGGGGGGGGGGGCTGTATGGTGCTATCCTGCCCCCGCCGCTTGATTTCCAACCGAGTCTTACGTCAAATCACGGATTCGGTCCGCAAGGCGTGATGTTGTAGCTGATCTTGCAGGATGTCCCGGTCGCGTCGCACCACACCACCAGTTGATCTTTCGAACCCACCGTCACGCATTTGGTCGCGCCCGGCGCCATGTCTACGGGATCGCCGACATCCACGCCCTGGCAGTCGCGGATTTGGCAGTGCACGTGGCAGCCGCTGGCCACTTCGTTGATGTCAGCGGCACGAACGATGACCTTCTTCTTCTTCCCGGCGCAGTTGAGGATGATCTGTCGCGAATTGTCGCAGTTGGCCTTGGCCACGTTGACCCAGCGCGATTCCTCAGGTGGTTGGGTCTCCGCGTCAGTGGCCAGCAGGATGTTCACGATTCGATGCATGTCGTCTGCATCGAACAGCCCATTTGCGTTCGCATCCACCTTGTGGAATCGCGGATCCAGTGGACCGGTCAGAGCGACCTGCGCAATTCCCTGGACATCCAGACCATCCAGACCTCCATCAATATTCATGTCACCCACCGCGGCCTCGGTCGCTTCTGACGGAATTGTGTTGGCCGGGCCGAGCCGCAGGGTCATGCCGGAGGCAGTCCAATCCACTGAGGACGTCGGGTAAAAGCCCGGGCCGCTGCCATTCGGCGTGCCGGGCAGCGGCAACGTGGACCACGAACAGGGGGCGGTCGTCTGGAGCGTGACAAAGACCGGACTTGGCAAGGACATGACCGGCTCGCTGGGCAACCACCGCGTGAACGTAAACGCCGGGCGAACCGGAAGCTCAGCCGTGAAGGTGCCGCCATTGAGCGAACTGCGCGTGATATGCATCTGCCCCGGACCGGCTGGCTCAATGGTCACATGCAAATCCCATTCGGAAAGATCGGGCAGGACCACGATTGGATCAACGCTTCGAAGGCTTAACTGGAGCAATTCAATTGGCACCGTCTGGGTCGAGCCGATGGATGGGAGCGTGGTCGGGGCCATTCGCTGAATGAACGTATCGGTGTTACCCATCGCCAGACTGATCGGCTCGCACCGGAGCGCAAGCCAATCGCCCAGGAATGGCTCCGATCCCGGATAAAAGAAATCAGCGGGAATTGGCGGTAGCGGAGATGAACCCCCAAACTGAACCATTGCCGGCGCGCGCGTGGTCAAGTGACTTGCCCCGGGCGGGATGTCGAGAGTCGGAGCTACTGATTCGGTTTGAATGTGTTTCGTTCGCATCGTGCTGCCGGACATACCGGTGAGCGGGCCGCCGGCGCGTCCGACGAAATCAACGCGAAAGGCAAGGTCGCTTGAAGCTTCCAATCTCCAACCGAGACCGACCTGAGTAAACGTCGCGTGCCCCGGGCTGGGCATGCCGAACATGTCGCCGCCGACGATGCGAAGCAAGTCGAAATCAGGGTCACCGGGCGGAAGCTGACCTTCGACGCGCGCTATTCGCGTGTCGAATGACTGCACCGGAGCGAAGAAGGCCCGCGGCGCCGAGTCAACCTGCACCGACAGCGACACGGGTTTGATCCGGTCGAAGAACACCAGTGGCCCCGTCCCGCGGAGATGCACGTGGGCCTGAATCGTGGTGTGCTGCATGTGCCCGCCGAGCGACCCGCCGGGGGAGATTGGACCGGGGATCATGTTGATGATGTTCATGTCGGCCACTTCGATCGTCGCATCCGGCGGCAGGCCGTCGATGATGATCGGTTCAAACACGCTGGTCAGCGGGCCAATATAGACCGGCGGCAAATTGGATGTACCCTGGCCGTTGTCTGGAAATTCATAATCCGATGGCAGGCCTACACCGGTGCATCCGCCGAAAAGACCAGCGAGGCAGAATAGCGTGCAGACTGCGGCAACTTGACGCAAAGCTCGTCCGCCAATTGAATTTTTCACGATTGAATTGAATGGACCCGATTTCATGGTTTTTCTCCTGCGTCAGAAGGGGATGCTTCTCAAGAGAGGACGCAGGAGCCGCCGACAACGGCTATCGGGTTATTCGTGACTTGACTGCTATTTCATCATCTTGACGAACTGCGCGAAGAGATACTCGCTGTCGCGCGGGCCCGGCGCGGCTTCGGGGTGGTATTGCACCGCGAAGATGCGCTTATCGTCGTGTGCGAACCCCTCAAGGCTGCGGTCGTACAAATTGACATGCGTCACGCGTCCGCCGATGGCCTCGAGGCTCGGCACATCGACCGCGAAGCCATGATTCTGGCTGGTGATTTCGACCTTGCCCGTGTTGGTGTTCAGCACCGGATGATTTGCGCCGTGATGGCCGAACTTAAGCTTGTAAGTCTTCGCGCCAAGCGCGAGTGAAAGCAACTGGTGCCCGAGGCAAATGCCGAAAATCGGCACCTTGCCGATGAGTTTGCGAACTGACTCAATCGTCTCGGTCACCGCCGCTGGATCGCCCGGGCCGTTACCCACCAGCACGCCGCTGGGCCGTCGTTCGAGAATGGCTTCAGCCTTTGTACTCGCCGGCACCACCGTGACCGCGCAGCCGTGGCTGACCAGCTCGCGCACGATGTTCTGCTTGATGCCGCAATCGATGGCGGTCACGCGAAACGCCGCGGCGCGAGCCGCTGGCTGGACGACCTGCTCCGCGGACGTGCCCACACGGGTCACGAGATTCTGACCGGCCATTGACGGCGACTGCTTCGCCAGGGCGACCAACTCCTCCAGATTGGAGACTTCGGTGGAAATGACGCCGCGCAACGAACCAGTCGTGCGCAATCGCCGGGTGAGCGCCCGCGTGTCGATGCCCGCGAGGCCGACGACCTTCGCGTCGCGCAAGTAGCTCGACAGATCGCGATCGGCCCGCTGATTGCTGTACCGCCGGGCGAGTTCCTTCACCACGAAGCCCGACAAGTGCTGCCCGCGGCTCTCCACATCCTCGGCATTTACGCCGTAATTGCCGATGTGAGCGCTGGTCATGGCCACGATCTGTCCGCAATACGACGGGTCGGTCAGGATCTCCTGGTATCCACACATGGCCGTGTTGAACACGACCTCGCCGGCGGCCGTGCCGGTCGCGCCAAACTGCGTACCGACAAAGACCGAGCCGTCCTCCAAACCCAGGGCGCACTGTGCCAAGTAATTCCTCGATTCCAGAGATTCACCTTGAATCACACCACCGGCCGGGCTTAAGCCCGGGGCTCTTTCGGCGGGCGATTTGCCTTATTCTAGTGCAGATTGCGGCGCATTGTGCTGCCGCCGGTCGGGCTGGTGCGTCTAAAGTGGCTGCGTAAGGAGCGTGTCATGAAGGGTCTCGCGGTGCTGTTCGGTCTGGCCGTGGTCGTTGTGGCCGGCTTCGTAATTTTCCAGGGCAACATGAACGCTGACGATCAGCGGATGATCACCATCGCCATCGGCAACAACGACGGCAAGGTGAGCGACCTGCACCTGGTCGTGGCCCCGCTCATGGTCCAGGACGGCCCGCGGGTTGATGCCGCCAGCGGCGCGGAGTTCTGGGATGAGTGGCTCGACGAGCACTTCGTGCTGACCAGCGACTCCGGCAGCAAGGTCAGGTTCGAGCGGATGGCCAGTAGCAACCTCATCTCCGATCGCGACGCAGGCGGCTCGCCGGAGTTCTACATCAAGGGCAAGGTCAAGCCGGGCACGCCGTATAGGTTTGAGTACATTCCGGTGAACGAAAACCCCGAACGCTTCCATTATGAGTTCACCGCCGAAAAGGAAATGCCGTTGACCCGCGTGAACTTCAAACGCGTGAGTAAGTAATTCGCTATTCGATATTCACTATTCGCCTTTTTTTAGCCTATGGCCGACATCAAATCCGTTCTCGAACTCGCCCGCAGCAAGAAGGCCACGGATATCCACATCATGGCCTTCGCCCCGCTGCTCATGCGCATCGAGGGCGATCTGATCCCCGTCTCCAAGGATCCGCTGACCAAGACGCTGGCCCGCGAGCTGTCCTACGGCCTGCTCAAGCCTGACCAGATCACACACTTCGAAGAAAAGCTCGACTTCGACATCATGACCTCCGATGCCGATCGCAACCGCTATCGCATCAACCTCAGCTACAACGACGGCGCCGTCGGCGCTGTCATCCGCCTGCTGCCCAGCGCCCCGCTGCCGCTGGAGAGCTTGCGTTTGCCCGAGGTCGTCAACCGCTTCACGCTCGCGCGCAAGGGCCTGCTGCTCATCACCGGCGCGACCAGCCAGGGCAAGAGCACGACCATGGCCGGCATGATCGATGCGATCAACCGGCTCTCGCGCAAGCACGTCGTCACCATCGAGGACCCGATCGAATACGTCCACGAGAACAAGCGCTCGATCATCCGCCAGCGCGAGGTCGGCAAGGACACCGAGTCCTTCACCCGCGGCCTCCGCGCCGCCCTGCGACAGGACCCGGACGTGATCGCCATCGGCGAGATGCGGGACTACGACACCATCAAGACCTGCCTCGCCGCCGCCGAGACCGGCGTGCTGGTCATCTCCACCCTGCACATCATCTCGATCGACAAGATCATCGAGCGGCTATTGGCGTACGCGCCCGACGGCAGCGACGGACAC
>CAYXEY010000125.1:0-2063 GCA_964464105.1 uncultured Planctomycetaceae bacterium | reverse complement strand
ATCAAGCTCGTGGCCGGGGTCTACCGGCCCGACGAAGGCACGATGGCGGGCCCCGGCGGCGCGGCGCTCGCGCTCCACTCGCCGCGCGACGCGCTCCTCGCCGGCATCGGCGTGGTGCACCAGGAGCTGCTGTCGACGCTCGATGGCGGCAAGCGCGTGGCCTGCGAGACGCTGGTGGCGACCGACGCAGTCCGCAACGTGATGCGCAAGCGCGGGACGTTCCACCTGCGCAACCTCATCACCACGGGTCAGCGCTACGGCATGGTGACGATGAAGTCGTCGCTCGATGCGCTGCGTGACGAAGGGGCCATCGACGACGAGATGTACCAGCGTGTGCTGGCAAATTACTCGTAGGTCGAGACATTGACTCCACAATTAGACACACCCGCTACGCTGAGGCCGGCGGATGACACTCCCCTGCCCTGCTAAATCCCAACGGGATTGGATCATTCAGCCCAGGGTTGGTCGCGCGAGCGGCCTACCCTGGGTTCACGGTGCATCCTGCATTTCAACCCTGAAGGGGTTGCATCAATCCCACACATACCGTTCGTCAAATTCAATTTCATAGCGCTTGAGGAATACACGGAATTCGTCCTGAAACGATACCTTCCGATGATGTCGTTCCTGGTTCGCGATGTATCGTCGCACGGTTTCGATTTGCGAGAAGCCGATTGAAAATGCGCCGTAGCCGTTCTGCCAGGCGAATTGTTTCAGTTCAGGGCCCTTGGTCTTAATCCACAATGTGGAACCGCGCTTGACCTCCTTGACCATGTCGGCGACGTGGCATGTGCGCGAAAGCGAGCAAAGCAAATGAACATGATCATCGACGCCACCGACGATGATGGGTTGGCAGTTGAGGTTCGAGAGAATGCCGCCCAGGTAGCGGTGAAGTTCCTCGCGGAGCGGTTTGTCACGCAAGAAGGGCCGGCGATCCTTCGTGGAGAATACGGTGTGAACGAGGATTTTCGATAATGATTGTGGCATTGAAACACAATATCGCGCGTGCTCGAAGATGCAACCCCTTCAGGGTATTTTGTCGATTTGGATCCCCCGCATTGATGAATCACAATCCCAAAGGGATTGAATCAATCAGCCCAGGGTTGATCGCCAAAGGCGATCTACCCTGGGTCGTTGCCGACAAAATACACACAACCCTGAAGGGGTTGAATCGACTTCCCGCGCGTCACGCCAACAACCTGATACAACCCTTTCAGGGTTGAACCTCTAGGCGGGACCCGAACCCAGGGTAGGCCGCTGGCGCGACCAACCCTGGGCTGAGAGATTGAATCCCTTTGGGATTCCCCATGTGCACGACAAGAGTTTCTCGGACGCAGCCCGCATCTCCGAAAAGAAGCCGGGGCACGGCGCTAGGAACCTGAGCGCGACCGCATAATCGACTTGAAGCAAAGAATTTCTGCCTTGCGGCGTCTCCGCGCTGCCTTGTGGCGTCGCGATTCTGCCTTGTGGCGCGACATTTCTGCCTTGCGGCGTCGCGCTTCTGCCTGATTGCAAGGCCGCGCTGCCTTGTGGGAACTCGGCGCTGCCCAGCGGCGCGGCGCTTCTGCCCAGTGGCATCCCGGCGCAACCAAGTGAACCATGGCCGCCAGAGGCCGCGGCCATGCCACCCGTCCGAAAATCGACTTCTCGCTAGCTTCGAGCCTATACAATAGGAAGAGAAGGATTGGCCATGACACGAAAACGTGGGTTTCTAGAGACGCTAGCGCTCGCTTCGACTTGTTTGTTTGCGCTGTCTAGCACAGCAAGTGCAAGTCTCCTTCCCACGTCGTGGAGCATCAGCGCGGGCATCCAAGAGACTGGTGAGAGTGGATTCACGCAGCAAGTGGTTGATTCCAGCCACACGGTACAAGCTCCTCTCGCCAACTTTTCGCAATCCGCCGTCCTCGGCCCGAGCCTCAGCACGGCTCAATACGCCTTCAACATTGGCCAGACCGTCGCGAATTACGTCGTCAGCGCTCAGCATCGCTGCGTGAACCACCTGAACGGCGACTTTACTGCCGATCCCACCTGCATCACCTTCGGTCGGATCATTCTCACACCCAGCG
>CAYXEY010000124.1:0-10802 GCA_964464105.1 uncultured Planctomycetaceae bacterium | reverse complement strand
GCTCGAAAATGATTCTTGTCGAGTTCGACCGCGCGGCGATTGTGCGTGATGGCCTCGTCGTATTGCCCGATCTGCTCCTGCAGCTCGCCCAGCGCCGCATGCCAGCTCGGATCACTCTCGCCCTTCTGCCCCAGGGCGATCAGCCGCTCGATACCCTTCTGATAGTCGCCCGTCTGAACATCAACATCGGCCCGCCCCACCGCCGCCGCCACCCGCGACTTGTCATTCCCCGCCGCAAGCTCGTCATACATCTTCGCCGCGGCGTCATAATCGCCCGACAGAAACAGAGCCCGCGCCGCCACGATGGATTCTGACGGTCCACTCGCCGGCTTGGCGTCATCTGCAAGTAAGGCCGCCGGGGCAAGCAACGCGAGCATAATCGCGAACGGCAATCCCAAGACCCGCATCATGGACATGAAAAATCGCCCCGGCATCCTCGAAATGATACACTGTTGGCCTAAATTGACCGCAATTGGTTTTCACAAAACACGCATCAGGGAACACAACGGTATGAATACCCGCCATATCTTGCTCGCCACGCTCATCCTCACCGTCGCACTCATCCCCGCAGCTCTCGCCGCTGATCCGCATCCCTTCAGCATCCACGACATGCTGGCCATGGACCGCATCGGCGATCCGCAAGTCTCGCCCGATGGCAAGCGCTGTGTCTTCACCGTGCGCACCACCGATCTCGACAAGAACAAGGGGCTGACCGACCTGTGGATGGTCTCCACCGACGGCGGCGAGCCGAAGCGGCTCACCACCGACCCGGCCGCCGACGTCAATCCGCGCTGGCTGCCCGATGGCTCAGCGATTCTCTTCCTCTCAGCCCGCGGCGGATCGATGCAGGTCTGGCAGTTGCCCGTCGATGCCGGCGAGGCCCGCCGCATCACCGATGAACCACTCGATGTCGGCAATCTCGTCGTCTCGCCCGACGGCAAGCACATCGCCTACAGCATGGACGTCTTCCCTGATCTCAAAACGGTGAAAGAGTCCAAGGCCCGGCTCGATGAGAACGCCAAGAAGAAATCGACCGGTCGCGTCTACGACAAGCTCTTCTTCCGCCACTGGGACACCTGGAAGGACGGCACCCGTTCGCATGTCTTCGTGCGCAAAATCGACGGCGGCGATGCAGTTGACATCATGTCCGGCATGGACGCCGACGGCCCCACCAAGCCGTTCGGCGGACCCGAGGAGATCGCCTTCACCCCCGATGGCGCAGGCATCATCTTCACCTGCCGCGATGAAGGTAAGAGCGAAGCCTGGAGCACCAACCTCGACCTGTGGCTCGCGCCCCTCGACGGCAGCAGCAAGCCGAAGCGCCTGACCGAATCCAACAAGGCCGTCGATACGACGCCCGTCTTTTCTCCCGATGGCAAGACCCTCGCCTGGCTCGCCATGGAACGCGCCGGCTTCGAGGCCGATCGCCAGCGGATCATGCTCCGCGACTGGCCCAGTGGCGCCGATCGCGCCCTCACCCAGAAGTGGGACCACTCGGCCGGCGGCATCAAATGGTCCCGCGATGGACAGACCATCTTTACCACCGCCGCCAACCTCGGGCAGGATTCTCTCTTCGCCATCGACGTGAAGACTGGCGACGCCAAGTGCATCATCAAGGATGGCTCCATCTCCGGCGTGAACGTCGCCGGAGATCGCGTGGTCTTCGCCCGCAACGATCTCAAGAACCCCGACGAACTCTTCGTCGCCCTGAAAGACGGCTCCGCCGAGAAGCAGCTCACCCACATCAACAAGAAGCAGCTCGCCGCCGCGAAGGTCGGCGATTTCGAACAGTTCACCTTCAAGGGCTGGAACGATGAGGACGTATACGGCTACGTGGTGAAGCCGGTCGATTTCGACGCATCCAAGAAATACCCCGTCGCCTTCCTCATCCACGGCGGCCCGCAGGGCTCCTTCGGCAACCACTTCCACTACCGCTGGAACCCGCAGGCCTACGCCGGCGCGGGCTACGCCGCCGTCATGGTCGATTTCCACGGCTCGACCGGTTACGGACAGGCCTTCACCGACAGCATCCGCGGTGACTGGGGCGGCAAGCCGCTGGAGGATCTGCAGAAGGGCCTGGCCGCGGCAATTGAGAAATACAAATGGCTCGATGGCGACCGCGTGGCCGCGCTGGGCGCTTCCTACGGCGGATACATGATCAACTGGATTGCCGGCAACTGGCCCGACCGGTTCCGCTGCCTGGTCAGCCACGACGGCAACCTGGATGAGCGCATGGCCTACTACGACACCGAGGAGCTGTGGTTCCCCGAATGGGAACACGGCGGTCCGCCCTGGGAGAGCCAGGGCTACACCAAGCACAACCCGATCGACCACGTGAGCAAATGGAAGACCCCGATGCTGGTGATCCACGGCGGCATGGACTTCCGCGTGGTCGACACCCAGGGCATGAGCACCTTCACCGCCCTGCAGCGCAAAGGCGTCCCCAGCAAGTTCCTGCACTTCCCCGACGAAAACCACTGGGTCCTCAAACCGGCCAATAGCATTTTGTGGCATGAGATGGTGATCGGGTGGTTGGATGAGTGGACGAAGAAGTAGCGAATCACGAATGAGAATTTGGCTGCCCGTCCACCTGGGCCTGCGGCACGACTTGGACTGCGAGCTGCTGCCGAATAATAAACATGGTGAACAAGGCGGGCCAGCTGCGGTCCCTCGCCCGGCCGGCCGCGACGCTCCTCATCGACCAGGACCCGAGTTGTCCGGCGTGGCAGCTGGACGAAGGTCGCAATGGCGAATGACTGATTGCGACTTGGTACGAGCGGCAAATTGAGATAGTCGTGTTCGCTTACTACGATATAGATAGCAATCGTTTTCGCGGGACGCATCTGGGTCTCCAACGATTGGAGTCTTAGGGAGCACGAGAAATGGACTGGCAGAGGATTGCATTCAATAACCGCGATGTTGCCGCCGGAAAGAAGGAGCGATTGATGGAGGACTTTAAGAGGAAGTTCTTTGAGGCTGGCGCACCTCGCACAGCTGCACTCTATTCGTCGCCCTTGCCGGACGCCAACGGTCTCTCATATGCCTATCTATCACCCGGCTGCGACGAATTCGCTAACTCTATTTTGGCGAAGTATGGAAGCGAGCCGTGCGAGGTTCCGCCGACAGACATAGCGTTGCTCGTTGGTGACGCCAGGGCGAGAATGGAACTCTAAGGATGATCAGTCCTGGAGTTGCATTCCATGTTTGGTCTATTGAATCGTGTCCTTTCCTTTGAGATCATTCCCTACCCGCGCATAGCGCACAAACGTGGCGCGAGATGGGGTGGAATTGTTTTCGAGGAGGGCCGTATTACTCATCCACGCCTATTCGGAGAATCGCATCGAGTCGACTTCCTGTATAGGCCAATTTTCGGAACTACACGGCGCTGTATCGCGTACCACGAGATAGTCTGGGCCTATCTCGTTCTTCATTACGTTAATTGGTCGCGTCGCCCAGCAAGCCTTGTTGTTTGGGACTCAGGGCTGGACAAAATAACATTTGAGAATATCAGTCCTTATCCGGGCGTGCCGGAAGACTATGTATTGAAAGTAATTGGCGCACTCGCGCCACAGGCAGCCATCGGATACCCGTTTGAGTCGGGCGGCGTATTGACGAACATATTGGGTTCAGATCGCGATAAGGAATATGCGCAAAGCTTGATTCCCAAAATACGAACTGAAGGCCCAGTGGCATACGAAGTAAGAAAGATCAGACAGCAGTTGGCTCAACAAGTGCCAAAACAATGCAGAAGGCGATTTACCCCTGAGGATTTTGGAGACGCATAGCCGTCGTCCCAGAATTGATATCTTTCTTGCGCCCTAGACTTGTTTCGGACTATTCGGGGACATTCTACTTTCTTGATCAGCATCTATTGGTTCGCCCGCGCCTTCTCCACCAGCTCGCGATTCAGCACCTGGCTGGGGTGAATGCCCTCGAACTGTTCCATCGGCTTCAGACTCTTGATGAATTGCACAATCTCGCTGGGTGGAGATTGATAGCTCAGCAGGATCGCGCTTTACAAGGGACATTCTACTTTTTCAGACGGCCGCGCACGATTGCCGGCGAATGGCGCCGACAAATAGACAGGGTAATGACTCGCCTTGCGCAGTCTGTCACCCCACCCTCGTCATCTCATGCAGCGCGAACGCCTCAATCGCCCCCTCCGTCGCGGCCTTCATGGCCAGCAAATGCGGCGCGGACATGTGCTTCTGCCACAGCTCGCGGGAGTCCCAGATCTCGAAAAACATGAAATGCGCCGGCTTCTCATTGTCCTGATGCAGATCGTATTGCACGCAGCCCGCCTCCGACCGCGTGATGTCGATGAGCTTCATCAGCTCCGTTTTCACCTGCTCAACGCGATCGGCCTTCGCGGTGATGTGTGCGACAATGGTGAGCGTTGACATGCCTGCCTCGTTGTCTTCCTGCCTCGCGGGGCTTCAGCTGCGTATTGCGAGAACATACCCGGGAAAACCGACCAACCCATCGGAATTCAATCCAGCCCGCATTCTACATTGGGGAACCGCCACAATCGCGTGCGCGTCTAAAATTCCGGCGAATCCGAAGGAGCCCATATGCGATCCAACCTGAGTCACCCAACAGCCATCGCGCTTCTGGCGACCCTGCTCGGGTGCGGTCATACCTTCGCCGGGCCCGACGATCCCATTAATCGCGAATGGCTCGCCGGCGACATCGCCATCTGCGACAAAGTGAAGGGCATCCTGCCGGTCAAGCCGACGAAGTTCGCCGACTTCTACGCCGCCGTGCATGCCCTGCGCCTGGAAAGCGACCCGAAGCCGCCGGCCGGCCGCGACATCGGCTTCGGCGGAACCATGCACCTGCTCCAATTCGCCGGCGGCTATGCGACCCTGGAGGTCCGCGCACTGGTCTTCGAAGGACGCATCGCCCTGATGCGCGCGGAGTATCTTGGTTCCGACCGCGAAGAATGGAAGTTGTTGAAGGGGGAATTGTTGCCGCATTGGCCGAAGAACACGCACGACGGAGTGAATGGACCTCGCTGGGAATTCGCGGACCAGCCCGCATTCGACGCCTTTGAGTCAAAGGTGCACCAGGCATTGAGCGCCCGGGCTGAAGCAAAGGTCCCACCAGCCCTCGCCGCCGACTACGCGCTGCTCACCGACCCGCTCAATGAGCTGCTCTTCGGCACTGAGTGCGGCGACGGCGGCGACAAGCCCGATGCACGAATCGCGATGGAGCATCTCATGGCCGCGCGCGGCGGCGATTGGGTGGGCAACGTCCTGCGGTGCGACAACCCGGTCGGTCGCGTCTATGCCGCCGAGGCACTCTTGGCCGCGCGCGGCATTGCCAACCTGAGCAAGCGCGACCAGGACACGATCAACGCCATCAAGAAGCTCGATATTCCGATCGCCGCATGCAATGGCTGTGAAGTCAGCGACGAAAGGGCAATCACTCTATTAAGCAAGAAGCCGCCCGCTCAAGTGCCGGCGCCACGCGATCGATGAGGCGACTCAGGCCTCGCGCGATGCCCCATCGGCCGCGAACGCCCTTTCAAAATTCCGCGTCCCCTCATCAATCAAGACAAACTGCCGCATGAAGACCGCCATCGTGCCCGCCAGCGTGACGATCGCCGACGCGAAATGCCAGCGCGTGTCGTACTGCGCAATCGCCGCCCCGCCCGCAAGCGTGGTCAGCAGCATCAGGGCGATGCCCATCATGCTCGCCTTCAGCGCCCGGCTCTTGAGCCGCTGCGCCTTCTCGAAATGCTCCGCCGCGAGTTGCCCGCTCAACACCGATTGCCGCACGATCTTCTCGCAGACCACGAAGTACATGAACGCAACCACGTGCACGAAGCAGGTGAACAGCCCCGCGAGGATGCCCATGAGCGTGTGCCGCGTGTGTCCGGCCGCATCGTCCGCGGTGACCGACATGCCGAGGACGAAGGTCGTGCCCAGCACGAGCATGGCGGCAATGGCGAGAATGACAAAGGACTTGCGCATGGATTATTGACGCGGCGACGTAAATGCTTGTGGCGGCGACACATCGGGAGCCATTGGCCGCTAGCTCCCGGCAAAGGCCCACAGATTGAATTGGAATCGCATTCCCACGCGCGGACAAGCCGCCGAAGGCACACCCGCCGAAAACTGTTCCCGCCTCCCGCGACCCGTTAGAATGATCTCCGCAATCAGGCAGCCAAGTTCAAGCCGTCATTTCAAGAGGAGGTTCCCCATGCTCTCGCACCGCCACGTTGTCGCATCGCTCATGCTCGGATTGATCATTGTTGCCGCAGGCGCGCCCGCGACCCGCGCCGATGACAAGCCATCCTTCGAGCAGTTCTCCCGCCAGTTCCGCGCCGCTTACAACGGTGGCGACTACAAGAAGGCCCTTGAAATCTCCGAAAAGCAGCACGAACTGCGATCGTCCGCCACCGATCCGATCTACAACATCGCCTGCATGCAGTGCCTGCTGGGCGAGCGGGCCAAGGCACTCGAATGGCTGGAGAAGGCGATCGACGCGGGCTATTCTAACGCCGACCACATGGCCAACGATTACGACCTGCGCTCCATCTGGGGCGAGGGCCGCTTCCGCGCGATGGTGCAGAAGGTCCGCGAGAGGAACGCCAAGTCTTCGTCGTCGCCGAAGAAGGAGAGCGACAGCGATAAGCCGGTGAAAACCGCCAGTGCGGATGACAAACCCGCCAAGTCCAATGACAAGCCGGCCCGTCCGGCGATGACTCCGCGGCAGCGGCAGGAGCGCGTGCAGGAATTGACCCGCCAGGTCATCGCCGCCTCCGAGAAGAAGGAGCATGACAAGGCCCTGAAGCTGGCCCTGGAGGCCCACGGCGTCGCCGACATCGGACTGACCAACTACAACGTCGCCTGCATGTACTCCCTGCTGGGCAAGACCGACGAGGCCTTCGAATACCTCGACCGTTGCGTCGTGCTCGGCGGCATGGGCGGCGACCTGGTCGAACAGATCGAAGGCGACGGCGATCTGGATTCACTCCGCAAGGACAAGCGCTACGAGCCGCTGCTCAAGCGCGCCAAGACCGCCGGTCGCACCGAGCGTGTGGACTTCAAGTGGCGAATCGTCACTCCGAAGAATTTCGACAAAGACAAGAAATCGCCTCTGCTTGTCGCCCTGCATCACATGGGCGGAAGCATGGACGCCGCCGTGGACCGATGGAAGGATGCGGCCGACGAGGTCGGCGCCATCCTGCTCTGTCCGCAGGGAACACTGAAAATGAGCGACGGTGTGTACCAGTGGGGCTTTAACACCGACGAGATCGAAAAGAACGTCATGAAGGCCATGGACGCCGCCATGGATGACTACAATATCGATCAGGACAAGATCGTCCTCGCCGGCTTCAGCCAGGGCGGATGGATCACCTGGCATCTGGGCCTCACCCATCCCGACACTTTCCGCGGACTCATCCCCGTGTGCGGCATGCACCGCGAGGTGACCGGCTCGCCCGCGACGAAGGCCGATCTCAAGAAGCTGCGCGTCTTCGTCATGATCGGCGCAGACGAACAGGAAGACGTCCTCAAGAGCAATCGCGAAGCCGCCGGCAACCTCGAAAAGGTCGGCGCCAAAGTCACGACAAAGGTCTACAACGGTATCGGCCACGACTTTCCCAGCAATTCCACCGAAGAGCAGGTCGCGGCGCTGAAGTTCGTGCTGGAATAAGTCTGCTGAACGATTGATTGCCATTTGCCACTGCTCTGTGAGCAGTGCGCCCGCCCGGTGCCATCGACGTGCCGGTCAATTCAAGTTTTGCGGAGCCCGGGAATCCACGGAGGGAGCAGTATGCAGGTCTATCACGATCTCGTCCGCACCGTGCTGGAGCAGGGCACGCGCAAGACCTCGCGGACTGGGATTGATACAATCAGCTATTTTTCGGCCCACTACCAGATCGACCTGGCCGCGGGCTTTCCGCTGCTGACCACCAAGAAGATGCATTGGCCCTCGGTGCTGCACGAGCTGTTGTGGTACCTCTCCGGTGAAAACCATATCCGCAATCTGCGCAAGCACACCAAGATCTGGGATGCCTGGGCCGACGAGAATGGAAACCTCGAAACCGCTTACGGCTATTACTGGCGAAAGTTCCCCAGCGCGACCCGTGGCATGGATGGCGAATGGCGCGTCCGCGAGGTCGATCAGATTCGTTACGTCATCGACACGCTCAAGAAATCACCCGACAGCCGCCGCATGGTGGTTAGCGCCTGGGAGCCGGGTAACGCGATCGGGAGCAAGCTGCCGCCCTGCCACTACACCTTCGCGTTTCACGTCGGCGACGGAAAATTGAATTGCCACCTTTGTCAGCGCAGCGGCGACGTGGCCCTGGGCATCCCCTTCAACCTCGCGGCCTACGCCACGCTCACCCAGATGATTGCCCAGGAATGCAATCTCGGCCTCGGACGGTTCGCCCACACCATCGTGGATGCCCACGTCTATTGTGCCGATGCAGGCAGCCCGAACGCCGACTACGACCATGTGGCCGGACTGCGCGAACAACTCAAGCGAACCCCAAAGCCACTGCCGAGGCTGGTCATTGCGCGCAAGCCCTTCGATCAACTCACGTTTGAAGACTTCGACCTCGTCGGCTACCAATGCGACGAGCCGATCAAGTTCAAGGTCGCGGTGTAACGGCGAGCCCGTCATGCAGATGAAGCTGATTGTCGCCATGACCCCGGACGGCCTGATCGGACGCAACGACGGCCTGCCCTGGCATGAGCCCGCTGACCTGAAGCACTTCAAGTCGGTGACAACGGGGCACGCCATCATCATGGGCCGGCGCACGTATGACTCGATCGGCAAGCCGCTGCCCGGTCGGCGCAATATCGTGATTACGCGACGCGAGGCCCCCGTGGGGGTGGATGGCGTTACATCGCTGGCCGCTGCGCTCGATCTCTGCCGTTCGCGCAACGAGAGCATCGCCTTCATCATTGGCGGCGCGATGGTCTTCGCCGATGCCGTGCCGATCGTCGATGAAATGGTCGTGACTTGGATCGAGCAACCCGGCGTGACCGGCGAGACCTACTTTCCCAAATGGAATCGCGACGACTGGATCGCCGGCGAATCGACGCCGCTTTCGCCGACCGCGCGTGTAGTGCACTACTGTCGGCGCACCTGAACAGTTTCCTTACAGCGCGTTGACTTTCCGCCACAAAACGGTTGTTCTATTCGCATGGCCCGTGAGCGGATCATCACGTCGGAAGCCGTCGGCCCCGAAGAGGAGCGGGCCAACGTCGCCCTGCGCCCGACGAGGCTCGACGAAATCATCGGTCAACATGAGAACATCGAGCAGCTTCGCATCGCCATGGCCGCGGCCCGGCGGCGCAGCGAGCCGCTTGAGCACATTTTGCTCGACGGCCCCCCGGGCCTCGGCAAGACCACGCTTGCGCATGTCATTGCCAACGAGATGGGCGCCGGGGAGCGCATCCGTGTCACCAGCGGCCCCGCCATCGTCAAACAGGCCGACCTGATGAGCACACTGACGAATCTCGAGACCGGCGACATTCTCTTCATCGATGAAGTGCACCGCCTGGCCAAGGTGGTCGAAGAGTTCCTCTATCCCGCGATGGAGGACTTCAAGGTCGATTACACCATCGAGAGCGGGCTGGGCGGACGCACGGTGAACTTCCGGCTCAACCGCTTCACGCTGATTGGCGCGACCACGCGCGCGGGCATGTTGACCGCCGCGATGCGCGACCGCTTTGGATTGCGCTTTCATCTTGATTTCTACAACACGGCGGATTTGACTGAGATCCTGCGTCGATCAGCGAAGCGGCTTGAATTGTCCGCCGATGCCGATGCATTGGGCATTCTCGCAGCCCGATCGCGCGGCACGCCGCGAATCGCCAATCGTCTGCTTCGCCGCGCCCGCGATTACGCCCAGGTCCGTTCGGACGGCAAGCTCACCGGCAAAGTCGTCGACGCCGCCCTGGAAATTCAGCAGATCGATTCGCTCGGACTCGACGAGCTGGACCGTTCGTTCCTCTCATCGCTGATTCGTGTCTATAAAGGCGGCCCCGCCGGAATAGAGGCCCTAGCCGCCACCATGGGCCAGGAGCGCGACACGCTGGAAGACGTGGTCGAGCCGTTCCTGTTGCAGACTGGCTTCGTCATCCGCACAAGACAGGGCCGCTGCGCGACGCCTGCGGCCTATCGCCATCTCGGCATGACGCCGCCGGCAACGACTGGTGAGCCAACTCTGTTTGGCGCGTGAAACTCTCCTGTGGCACCGGTTTTCAACCGGTGAACTGTGCAACAGGTTTCCAACCTGTTGACTACACCGTGCAGCCAAAAGAGCTCCCCAGTTGAGAACCAGAAGCATGCACCACCGGTAATAAACCGGTGCCACAATGATCCCTGATCCTGTTACGCCACTTACTACGCTACCAGATGAATCAGCAGCGCGTTCGTCGCCCCGGGATCATCCAGATAGGTCCCCGCGACCACGATGATGCGATCCCCGCTGACAACCAGACCGGCGCCCTTTAGCGCGGCATCCAGCTCCCGCAGCATTTCGTCGTTGTCCGCATTGCGCCATAACTGCATGGGCCGAACGCCGTAGTACATCGCCGCGCGCCGGCAGATCGCCGCATCCGCCGACAAGCCGACAATCGTCGCGGGTACACGGTGCTTCGAAAGCAGCCGCGCCGTGCGGCCCGACTCGGTCCACACCGCGACCAGTTTCACACCCAATTCCCGGCACAGCACACTCGCTCCGTGACCCACCGCCGTCGTGACCGCCCGCGTCTGGGGCGAGAGAATCGTCGCTCCAGCGTCAAGCTTCGGAAACGCCTCGGTCTTCGCGGCGATGC
>CAYXEY010000123.1:0-10808 GCA_964464105.1 uncultured Planctomycetaceae bacterium | reverse complement strand
AGATCGCGCGCAAGAAAAAGGGATAGTTGCAAATTGAATGTTCGCCAATCCCGGCGCCATCCTTGTTTCGATAACGCCGCAACACCCCTAGCTGGCTTTCCGAACATGGCATCGTGTTCGGTTATCAGACACGGGCTATTGCCGAATCGCCGTGGCTGCGGTGGTATTCTCGGAACGCGATTTCTCCTCCGCGCAATTACCTTGTTTTCACGCAGATGAATCCGATGGTAGACGACAGGAAGAATGCCATTCCCGCGGTCGGCTTGCGCGCCGGCCGTTTTGGCCGCTCCGAGGCCATGCAAAAGGGGGCTTAAAATGTTCAGGATTCGTCACGGGGCGTCGGCCGCAGCGCTGCTCTTCGCCGTCTCGTTTACGCCCGCGCTTGCAAATAGCTCGTCGTCTCCCATGGTGGTGTTCAGTCGCTCTGGCAGCAATTCGCCATACTCGTCCATTTGGAATGGTTCATCCTGGGGTTCGGTGGCCACGATGTCTTCGGTTGGCGCGAAACCCTATTGGGTGGTATTGCGCAATTGTCCGACCAGAAACGAATTCGGCTGCCTCACGATGGATGCGGATAACGATGCAAACGTGATGTTCTACAACGGCAGCTCCTGGACTTCGCCGGTTGAGGTTTCGACAGAGCTTCGGGAATCAGAGGATCGCAACTGCGACCTGGCCTACGAACAATCCTCTGGTGATTGCCTGATCGTGTATTACGACGGTGGCGAGAACAACTTCGGCTACCGAACCTACAACGGCACCAGCTTGTCCTCCGAATCCGATCTCACGCTAACGGACTTGTCGGAAAGCGAAATGATCATGCTCTATCCCAAGCCCGAGAGCAACCAAATCATGATGGTGGTCATCGCCATCACCAGCAGCAGCTCGGAAGCAATCTACACAAAACTCTGGAACGGTTCATCCTGGGGCTCCTGGACGACCATCGAAACCGCGGGGACCACCAACGATGACGATTGTGTCGGCTTCGCATGGGAGACCAATTCCGGCGAGGGCTTGATCGTCTACGGGGAAAACGGATCCAGCTCGCCGCGCTATCGTACGTTCAACGGCACATCGTGGTCCTCCGAATCGTCGGTGCCCAGCACCGGCGCCGGCCCATGGTGGGTCCGGCTCGCGGCAGATCCCACCAGCGACATCATCCTCTTTGCCGGGTTAGACAACGGAAACGACCTAAACGTCAACCGGTGGAACGGCTCTTCCTGGGGAAGCAATCAGGAAGTCGAGACCAGTACGTCTGCCTACAACAGACGGGAGTTTGATCTTGCCTTTGAGCCACAGAGCAATGACGCGCTCCTGGTCTACGTCGAGAGCGGCGTCAATCAGCTTCGCTACCGGAAATGGAACGGCTCCAGCTGGTCATCCGAGTCCTCAGGAACCGATCTTGGGAACCCCGCTCAGGTGGTGCAACTCATGACCGGGTCGGCATCGGGTGAGATTTTCATCGCTGCCACTGACGGCGGGAATGACATTGAGCTGCTGCGCTGGACCGGTTCGTCGATGTCATCAAAGACTCGAATTGAAGACAATTATGGCGGCACCGGCATCACCGAGTGCTTCATGATCGCACCGCCGACCATGTCCACACTGACGCCCGCCAACATTCCTTACGTCAATACCTTCCAATCCGGGTCCTCATGGGCCGAGTGGTCAACGTCGACTATCGACACGACGTCCACTCACACGAAATTCCTCGGACGATTCAACAACAGTTCAATTGACCTCGCACTAAACACCACGATTGGCGAAACATACACCATCACATTCGATCTCTATACCAACGACTCATGGGATGGTAACGGATCAGGTGGCTCGGGCCCCGACTTCTTCGTCGTCGAGGCCGGCGGAGTCGAATCGTTTCGATATACCTTCGGCCACAACAATCTGACCAATGGTGTCAGCTACCCCTACCCCTACGACCAAATCGGCGCTTACGCATACGACTCTTCCAATAACGACGCGATCTACCGAACCGTTGAAGCGGTTTTCACCGCGACCGCCGCCGTTACCACCATCACCTTTTCAGCCGAATTGACCGGCGACATCGACGACGAGTCCTGGGGCATCGATAATGTGTCCGTGAAGCGCGCGCCCTTCTTGAATGTGTCGTCGACCATGAGCTTCAATGTCAATACGTCATCCAATGCGGACAACTACGGCTCGGGCATTCTCTGGGCCGATTACGACGCGGACGGAGACCTCGACGCGATCCTGACCGGCAACACCGCCAAGCTGATGGTCAACAACGGCGCCGGCTCCAGCTTCACCAATGTCTACGGCAGCACCTCAGTCTACGCCATTCGCCAGGGCGGCCTGCTCGACGCCGACAACGACGGCGACATCGACGTCTGGCTGGCCGGCTACTCCTCCGGATACGACTCCGAGCGGCTGTTTGTCAATGTGGGGAGTCCGTCCTACTTCAGTGATGGCGGGGCCTGTGGATTCACCAGCCCCACGGCGAACGAAGGCGTGGCCGTCGCGGATGTCAACGCCGATGGCTGGTGCGATGTGGTCATGTTTGGCGGCACAAATGGCAACTGGATCGGTCACAACCAGAAGTCGACCTCACCCAGCTTCATTGGAACCACATCGTCAACTTATGGCATGAACGCGTCGGGTGATTACGGCAACGGCGACTATTGCAGCTCGTCGGACGTGAACAACGACGGTTATCTCGATTTCTTCTTCAACTACAGCGGCGGCAAACTGTTCATCTCCGACGGCAACGGCACCTTTACCCGCAACAACTACAACATTTCAGTGACGTTGAACGACAAGGTCGGCTCGGCCTGGGGCGACTACGACAACGACGGCGACATGGACCTCTTCGTGCCACGCATCGATGAGGGCTACACCGGAACGCTCTGGCGCAACGACCGCAA
Source organism: uncultured Planctomycetaceae bacterium (assembly GCA_964464105.1). Taxonomy (GTDB): domain Bacteria; phylum Planctomycetota; class Phycisphaerae; order UBA1845; family UTPLA1; genus CAYXEY01. Next base: position 7,908 of record CAYXEY010000123.1, on the reverse strand, counting down.
TTGGACCACCGCCTCAGGCAACTTCACCAACGTGACCAGCAGCGCCGGCATCAGCATTAACACGGCACTCGACTACACGCCCGACAATCCCGGCATGCGCAGCGCCTGCTGGGGCGACTACGACAACGACGGCGACCTCGATCTCTTTATCCTCGGCGCCAATAGCAATCCATACCTCTACCAAAACCAGGGCAATGGAACCTTCAAGAACTTCGGTGGTGGAATCGTCTATTCCGGTTCAGCCATCGATTGTTCTTTCGTGGACTTCGACAATGACGGCGATCTCGATCTGTCGATCACCCGCGAAGGCGCCTCGGCCATGCTCTTCCAGAATCGAACCGACAACACCAGTTATTTGAAGGTGGCCGTGACAGGCCAGGGCAGCGGCCGGACGAACAAGCCCGGCATCGGCACGCGCGTGGAATTGTGGAACTCCGCCGGTACGACGCTGCTGGCGGTCCGCGAAGTCGGCGTCGCCAGAGGCTACGGCGGAACAGAACCGCAATGGGTGCATTTCGGCGGCGTGACCGCGTCGTCCACCTATAAGGTGAAGGTCTTGTTTGCGAGCGGCACCACCACCACCAGCGTCGTGCCCGCCACAACCTCGACGGTCATCGGCTCGAGAACGATCGCCCAGATGCTGTCCGTCACGGAAGAGGCGTCCACGCGGCTGATCAAATGGCGCGAGATTCCGAACTGATCGGCCGGGGAAGCGCGCCAACACCGACAGGCATTGAACAGGTGAACAGGTGAACAGTAGAACAGGTGACCGCAGGTGACGCAGTCTCACAGAATCACGCCGCTCGACAGAGCGAATGTCTCTTTCACCTGATCAACTGCTCTCCTGTTCACCTGCTCTAATTCGCCTTCGGCGAATTGGAGGCGGCGGGAATCGAACCCGCGTCCCGGAACACTTCAGGCAGGGCCTCTACGTGTGTAGTCGATCTATTCAGTCTCGCGAACCCAGCGGCCGGTCGACAGGCCCCTGAGTTCGCCAGCCCGACATGTGTCTCACTTCCTCACGGTCGGACAGATCGCCGAAGCGACCCGCTCTGGAAGCCAGCCTGCTAAATGACGTCTCCCCGCCCAACAGGCGTCAGCGGTTCGACGGGCAGCCTGTTTAGGCAGCCATTGCTAGATTGGTGTTGCCAATTAGCGTTTTTGCCAGGTGTTTTACGAGGCCATCCTGACAACCTCGACACGCCACCCTGCCATCAACTTGCCCGGTCGAAACCAGTTCGCCCCCGGCGTCCGCGCGCGGCAGAATTCGCACGGCACTATCTGCCAAACGCATTGTAGGTGAAACGAACGATGCCGGCACGGCAAACCGTTTGACCTCGCGAGATCGCAACAACACCCGAGATGAACGCGTCAACGCCTTATGGGCGCCCCTTGCCCTGCCGCTTGACCGGAACGTTCCTGCGGACTATAATTGCATCATGACGCAAATACGCAAGCAATACCCGATGACCCCGAAACAGGCCGCCGTCTGTTGCAATCCGGTTGATGACCTTCTCAATCCAGAGCTCTTCAAAGCCCTGTGCGACCCTACGCGGACAAGGCTTCTCAGCTGCCTCATCAAGTGTGGTCGTGCGTGCTCGGTCAGCGAAGTCGCCGAGTGCTGCGCCGTGGACTTTTCCGTCGTCTCACGACACCTGCAAATTCTTGAGCGTGCCGGCATACTTGAAGCGAGCAAGGCGGGCCGCGTCGTCTCCTATGTCGTGAACTACGACAAGTTGAGCGAGACCTTTAAATCACTCGCCGAAGCGATAGCAAGGTGCTCACCGGCCAATAGGCGTGGAAAGAAGGGGGGCTGTTGTGGCTAACCCCAAAAAGCTCTGCTTGCTGTTTCTGTGCACGGGTAACTCATGTCGAAGCCAGATGGCTGAAGGCTGGGCAAAAGCACTCAAGGCCGATTCGGTCGAGGCGTATTCCGCCGGCACCAACCCGCATGGGCTAAACCCGCTCGCGGTGCGTGCCATGAAAGAGGTCGGAGTCGATATTTCCACTCATCGGTCAAAACGTCCGGAAGACATCGGACGGTCATTTGACCTGGTAGTAACGGTCTGCGACGCCGCTCACGAGTCGTGTCCGACCCTTCCGGGGGCACGCATCATCCACGTTGGGTTTGACGATCCGCCTCGCATGGCCAAGCGGGCGGCGTCCGAAGAAGAGGCCATGCCGCACTATCGCCGTGTCCGAGACGAGATTCGTTCATTCATCGAAACACTGCCGGATTCGCTGGCTCGGGCCAAGCAAGAGGAGTGCTGATCATGACAAAAATTGAGATGCCTGTCGGCTCGGCCCATGTGTCACACTGATTTCGAATAGGCCAGGCCCATGACAACCCCCGACACTACAGTCAGAGTCTCGAATTCAGATTGCCTCCCGGACGCGACCTGCCGCACGAAGAGGCTGTCCTTTCTGGACCGCTTTTTGACGCTGTGGATTTTCAGCGCCATGGCCGCGGGCGTTGCGCTGGGGCGGCTATTTCCGTCTGCCGGGGAATTCCTGAACAGTGCATCACTCGGAACAACCAACATTCCGATTGCAATCGGCCTGATTCTCATGATGTACCCCCCGCTTGCGAAAGTACGCTACGAGAAACTCCCGGAGGTGTTTCGCGATTGGAAGATCCTGGGTGTCTCGCTTCTTCAGAATTGGCTAGTCGGCCCGATGCTGATGTTCACACTCGCCGTGTTGCTGCTCGCCGATAAGCCCGAGTACATGGTCGGCTTGATCCTGGTGGGCCTCGCCCGCTGTATCGCAATGGTCCTGGTGTGGAATGATCTCGCAAAGGGCAGCCCGGAATACGGGGCGGGCCTTGTCGCTTTCAACAGCATTTTCCAGATTCTGTTTTTCAGCATCTACGCGTGGGTCTTCATCACGGTGCTTCCGCCACTCTTCGGACTTGAGGGCGCGCAGGTTCAAGTGACGATTGGGGAAATATTCCGAACCGTCATGATCTATCTCGGCATCCCGTTTGCGGCCGGGGTCATCAGCCGCCTGGTGCTTCGTCCGCTGAAAGGGGAGTCGTGGTACACGGATAAGTTCATCCGTCGTATCGTACCGCTGACGCTCGTCGCACTGCTCTTCACCATTGTCGCCATGTTCACACTGCAAGGCGAAGCGATTGTCAGGCGTCCGCTGGACCTCGCGCGAATCGCGCTTCCGCTAGTGATCTACTTCATCATCATGTTTCTGACGAGTTTCTGGATGGCCCGCCGGGCCGGTGCGGACTACGAAAGAACCGCGACGCTTGCGTTTACGGCCTCGGGCAACAACTTCGAACTCGCAATCGCAGTGGCCATCGCTGTCTTCGGCCTCAACAGCGGCGTCGCCTTTGCGGCAGTGGTGGGCCCCCTGGTGGAAGTCCCGGTGCTCATCGGACTTGTGCATGTGTCCCTATGGCTCGGCCGCCGCCACTTCGGCGAGGCAAATCCAATAGCCGATCAATGAAGAACTCTGTCATACGCCAAGTCCTTTGCGCCATTTTGGTGTCGGGGGACAAACGTTATTCGCTCCTTTCGATCACGCCTACACGTGCCTTCGACGGGTCTTGATGCTCGATTGCGCTGCCAGGCTCAGCCCAAGTTTGCTGCAATGTCCCCTGCGGCACCGGCAAAGCGAGCCTGCTACGATATGCACACCGATGGCCCTGCCCCTGGTTTACAACTGGCGCAACCTCTTCGTCCGCAAGTCGAGCACCCTGCTCACCTTCGGCGTCGTGGCCCTTATCGTCTTCGTGCTCACCTGGGCCCTGGCCTTCGGCGAGGGCATTCGCGCTTCACTGGAAACCGGCGGGGCCGACAACGTGCTCATTCTCATCAAGCAGGCCGCCACCGGCGAAAGCACCAGCTACATTTCCCTGGAAGATTTTCGCCAACTGTCGCAATTGCCCCACGTGGCCCGGACCCAGAAGGGCGAGCCGGCGTGCAGCGGTGAAATCGCCACCCAGACTTCGCTGCCGCGGCGCAACAATCCGTCGCAACTTTCTCTCGTCGCCGTTCGTGGCGTCGATGATGCCGTCGCCTTCGACGTGCATCCCAACGTCCGCGTCATCGAGGGCCGCATCTTCAACCAGGGCGCCGAGGAGATCATCGTCGGAAAATCCATCATCGATCGCGTTGAGGGCGTGCAGATCGGCGGCAGACTTGTCATGGGATATGAGGGCGGACGGGAATTCACCGTGGTCGGCATCTTCGAGGCCGGCGGCGGACCGCTGGAATCGGAAATCTGGTGCTCGCTCTCGCCCATCCGCGACGTCTTCAACCGCGAGAGCATGGTCAGCAGCGTCGCCCTCCGATTGGACAGCGCCGAATCGGCGCCCGCGGTCATCGAGCTGGTCAAGAATCCACCCTATGTTCTGAAGGCCCGCACCGAGCAGCAGTATTACCAGGAGCTTGCCGACCGCTCGACCCAGATCCTCGGGTTGACGCTCATCCTCGTCGCTTTCATGGCCTTCGGGGCCTGCTTCGCCGTGGCCAACACCATCTACGCCGCCATCGACGGACGCACCCGCGAAATCGCCATGCTTCGGACCATCGGCTACACGCCCGGCTCGGTCATCGCGTCGTTCGTGATCGAAGCCGTGCTGATATGCACGGTCGCCTGCGTGGTGGGAGCGGCACTGGCCTGCTTCGCCTTGTCCTTCACCACCCGGCAGGAATTTCTCTCCGACGCCACCTGGTCCACCTTTGCTTATGAAATGAAGGTCACCCCGAAAGTCCTGATTTCAGCGATGGTTGCCGCACTGATGGTCGGTTTTATCGGAGCGATCGTCCCCGCCTACCGCGCCTCGCGCATGAGTATTCTCGCTGCCCTTCGCCGCAATTAAGTGTCAGACTACGATAGATGAACATGGACATACCCACGACCACGCGCGAGCAGCTCCAGAAGCTCCGCATCGATAAGTCGCAGCGGCCCATCGCCCCCTCGGCGGGCCGCCGCCCCACCGCGCCCCGACGCTCGTTGTTCTGGCCGATCTTCCTCGTCCTGCTGTTCGGTGGACTGGGCGCGGCTGGATATGCATATCGCGAATCGATTACCCATTCCGTGCAGAGCGTAGTCAAGCCGGCGGCCGAAGCGCGACTTATCACCGTCACGTTGCAAAAGGGCGCATCCACGCCCGCCGTGCACACCGCCGTCGGCAAGATCGTGTCCGACCATCGCGTGCGCGTGGCCACCAAAGTCTCCGGCCAGATCACCAAGCTGATGTTCGAACAGGGTGACAAGGTCGAGAAAGGCCAGGTCATCGCGACGATTGAAGATGTCTTTTTCCGCGCCCGGCGCGACAACGCCAAGGCCGTGTTCGAGGAGCAGAAGGCCCGACTGTCCTTTGCCAAGTCGAACTACGAGCGCATCGAAAAGCTCTACCGCCAGACCATCGCCCCCGAAATCGAGCACATTCAGGCAAAAAGCGATTTCGAAGCTGCCCAGGCCAAATATGAAGCCGATCAGGCCGCGCTCACCGAGGCCCAATGGCGGCTCGACTGGTGCAACGTCACCGCGCCGGTCACCGGCGTGGTGCTCGACCGCAATGTGGAGGTCGGCGATTTCGTGGCGGCCGAAGGCGGCTTCGGCGGCATGGCCAACAGCCAGTTCGCCTCCATCGCCGACATGAGCAAGCTGCGCGTCGAAGTCGATGTCAGCGAACTCGACATCATCAAGATCACCAGGGACATGCCCGCAACCATCATCCCCGATGCCTACAAGGATCGGCGCTACAAGGGTTTCGTGCTGTGGATCGACCCGGGCGCGAACTACAGCAAGGGCACAGTGCAGGTGAAGGTGCGGATTGAGAATCCGGATGAATACCTGCGTGTCGAGGGGACGGCACGCGTCGACTTCAAAAAGGAACAGGAAGACGAGTCGGCCGATTTGTCCAAGGGCACGCTGTGGCTGCCCAAGTCGGCGGTGATGATTGATTCTGACGGAACATACAAGCTGTCAGCCCCCACCACCCAAGGTCATTCTCTGAACACGCCTCCACCAACGGTCGGCGCAGTCTTTGTTTTCACCGAGGACCGACTCGTCAAGACGAAGGTATATGTTGGCCGCGAGACCGAGCGGCTATACGAGATCACGGCTGGCCTCTCCGCCGGCGCCCGCGTCGCCGACACCCCCGCGAATTTCAAAGACGGCCAGCGCGTCAAAGAACCCGGCGCATAGTGTCTGATCTCGCTTGTGGTTCACTCCCTCTCCCTCGAGGCAGAGGGCTGGGGTGAAGGTGACGAGCGCGGAATAAACTCTCGATTCAAAGTCGCTACCCGCCCACCACAAGTGTTTACGCCGCCAACCTGGCCAAACGCCCCATCAACCATGCACCGCGCGCCGGATTCAACATTGAAATGTGCGCAATCCGCCCGCGAATGTGATTCGCAAAATCGGCATGACCATCCCGATTCTGGGTCGACAGCCCGCCCTCTTTCGCGGCGTTGTGCAGAATCGCTTTCAATCGATCGAACTCGCTCCGCGCGCAATTCACCTTCTCATTCACGACGACCCCGGTGACGCGCTGCTGGTGTCCTGACCGCGCGAAACGCGCCTTCTTGTCGTTCACCGTGAAACCCTCTTCATGGACGATCCGGCGAACCATCGCCAGGAACCGCTTCATGCCGCGCTTGAATCGCTCGTCGCCGGAAAAAGTCAAATCGTCGGCATAGCGCGTGTACGTCGCCTCGAACTTTTTCGCCAATCCCGCCATGCGGCAATCCAATCGATGCAAGGCCAGATTCGCCAATCCGGGACTGGTCGGCGCGCCCTGCACGGCATGCCGCGACCACATCTGCACATGTGGCCCCGAATTCCGAGTCTCGACACATTCACCCAAATTGGGCCGATGCGTGCAGAACATCGCCAGCCATCGCGACACGTCTCGCGAATAACCCATCCGGCGAAACACGCCCACCACCAGCGACTTGCGGACGTGTTCAAAAAAGTCGCGCAGATCGAACTTCACCACCAGCCGCCTGCCGACGTGCGGCGACGCGTTGGTCACGATGCCGCGCTCGCGGCGAAAGCCATGCACTGCATCGTGCAGCGCGGCTTGATCAAGAATCTCCGCCTTGATTTTTCGCTGAATCGCACGCAATCGCGGCTTCGGACTGCAGATGACCCGCACGCCGCCGCGCTTCTTGGGCACGGTCCACTCACCATAGTTGGTCTTCCTTGGGCGGACCCGATTGGCCGGATTGGCCAGTGCCACTGCGCGACGCACGTCGATTTTCAGCCAGCGCATGAGATCCTGCTGTGTCTCCAACACGGGCAGACCTGCCAGCGACAACTTCTCCTTGTTCGCCGGTGCTTGCAGAAAACTGGGCGAGCCTGGCAGCAGCGCGATGCGATCGGGGTTTGCGTCTGGGAAACCGGCGGCGCCTTCGCGGGATTTGCATGGCTGCCATGACGGCCTGACCGGGCCGCGTCGGGTGCGACCGCGATCGCGGGGCGGACCGGCCCGCAGTCGCTTGGGGGGATGCATCCATTGCCATATTGCGAATGCCGCCCCCACCACAATCGCCGCGATGTAAAGCAGTGCCTTGTTGGAAATGTCAGGCATGGCATGATCAACTAAAAAAACTGCGACGCGCAAGGATGCAAGAATCGGGCGCGGGGCGCGTTCTACAACGCTCCGCCGCGTATGTGATTCGGTCGCACGACCGAATCGCATACGCCCTTCAGGAATGTCAGCGCAGCAACTCGCCCGGGGTAACCCCGGACATCCCGTCGCCAGGACCCTAAAACGCCCGGCCCCGCGCCCGTGCGAGTAGTGTGCTTTCCGTTGGATGCAGCCGTCAAGCTGCAATGTGATTGAAGTGGGAGCGGGAGCGAGCCCGACTCCCTCTCCCTTGAGGGAGAGGGCCGGGGTGAGGGCGAGGCAGGCGAGTAAGTGTCAACAACGAGAAGACG
>CAYXEY010000122.1:0-10867 GCA_964464105.1 uncultured Planctomycetaceae bacterium | reverse complement strand
GGCCTCTTCGCACGACATGAAGGGCGAAAGCATCGCTCCGACCGCCCCGCCACCATGCTCTTTCACCACGCCTTCCAGACGGAATCGAACCAATTCCGGCAGCGCGCTCCAGTCGGGCGATTGGTTTTCCGATCCACGGCGAACCGTCAAACGCGTGAGCCGTCGCGGATCATGCACATACTTCCAGCCGAATCGCCCTTCGTCGCACATCCACCAGTCGTTCACGCCGGGGTTGAATCGGGGCTTCAGGCGATACACGATGCCGTTGTTCTGCTCGACCGTGATCGAACAACCCGTGGAGCAACCGGCGCAGATGCTGTCAGCCGTCTTAAGGAACCAGACTCGCTGGTCCATCAAAAAGTCTTTGTCGAGCAGGCTTCCCACGGGGCAAATGTCGACCACGTTGCCCTGCAATTTGTTTTCGAGCGGTTTGCCGGGGAAGACGTCGATCTCGGCGCGATATCCGCGATTGACCACGCACAACTCGCCGGTGCCCGCCACTTCTTCGGTGAAGCGAACGCAGCGCGTGCACATGACGCAGCGATCCTGATAAAGCAGGGTCTTGCTGCCGATGTCCTTCTTGGGATTCTTGTTTTTCGGCTCAACCATGCGGCTGACCGGCTGTCCGAACTTCTCGCTGTAGTCCTGCAGGTAGCACTCGCCGGCCTGGTCGCAGACCGGGCAATCGAGCGGGTGGTTCAGCAGGAAATACTCCATGCAATGCTTCTGGTTGTCGCGGACCTTGTCGGAGTCGAAACGGACTTCCATGCCATCCTTGACCGGGGTCTGGCAACTGGGCACGAGGCGCGGTGTCCAGACCATTTCCTTGGTCTTGGGATCCGGCATCTTCATTTCCATGAGGCAGAGGCGGCAGGAGGCGACGACGGCCAGGCCAGGGTGGTAGCAGTAATGCGGCACGTCCCAGCCTGCCTCAATGGCGGCCTGAAGCACGGGGATCTTGTCCCGGCATTCGATAATCTTGTTATCGATCGTGATCTTGGGCATTCGCCGTCATTCACCCATTGCGTACTTCCAGCGGCACCCGCTTACGCGCGGGCTGCCGTAGTTCGTGAAAAATATCACAGAGTCATGCGAGATGCCAGTTCCATTCCGGCCGGTCGTTTTATTCTCATTTTGGAACAACTGGTTCGACGTGACCAGTCTAATCGTCGCTCGGAATCCGATCGAGCGTGGGTTGAATGCGCTTCAATTCGGCGGGCTTCAGTTCCTTCCTTGCCCGGGCGACTAGCGGTCCCGCATCATGCTTGGCCTTGGCCCGCAAAGCAGCACGAACCAGCGTTTCATAACTGTTCCCGGACGGGTCGAATTTCAGCAGTTGATCGGCCACTCCGTTGGCCTTGTCAATCTGACGGGCGCCCAGGAAGGCCTCATAGTACTTGGCGCCCTTGGTAACGACCTGGCGGCGCTGGCCGTTGATCATCTCCTCGGGCATGTTCGCGTTCTTGAAGTACGTCTCCATCATCTTGAATGATTGGATTTCCTGATTGATCTGAGCCTTGACGTCGCCGGCGCCGTTTGCGATGTCGTTGTAACGTCGCAGCTTCAGCAGTTCGTCGATGACCTCCTTGAACAGGAGGTCGAGCGCCCCCGCATTAACGCCCTTCTTTTCTCGAACCTCGTCGTAGAGCGCCAGCGTGGTTCGATTTTCGCCCAGCTCCCGATTGATGGCCGCAAAATCGTGCGCCTTCTCAAAGGTGGAATCGCGATGACTCTCGCCTCCCAGCAGGCCACTCCAGAAGGACGACTTCTTTGCCCTGGGTTTCGTCGTTTTCTCCGAATTGCCGCCGGTTGACTGGCGAACGGCCTCGGCAGCCGCATCACGCCGCTCTCTCAATGCCTCGAGGGCCGGCGGATACTGTTGTCCGAGCCGCGTGATCTTGCCGAGCAGGAACGACAGCCGCACGCCATAGAACCCGGCGGAATTCTCGTTCCCATGATCGAAGCACCAGAGATACTCTTCGAGGGCTCCCGCGTGATTGCCCTTTTCGGCGAGGGCATCGCCCAGGTGCATGCGTGCCGACGGGTCACCCTTTTGTTTGTCGGCCTGCTCGCGGGCACGAGTCACACTGTCCTTGCCGGCCAGGGCGTCCTTCAGATCGTCCACCAGATCGTCGGGCGGCTTGAAACCGGTCAGTCGGTCCACTTCGTCGCCGTTGGACTTGGTGATCAGAATCGTGGGATAAACGTTGATCTTGTATTGGCCGGCGGTCTTGGTGTCCTTTTCTGCATCGAGTTTGATGGCGATGAACTTGTCCGCCAGAAGGGCCTTCACATCCTTGTCGGGCCAGGTCTCGCGATCGAGTTTTTTGCACGGCCCACACCATGTGGTGTAGAAATCGATCAGCACCAGCTTTTCGGCCTTCTTCGCCTCGGCGCAGGCCTCTTCGAACGACTTTTCGACAAACGGCGCTTCGGCCATTGTGGGCGAGGCGATAATCAGACCGATGGACGCAAGTAGCAGCCGTCGAATGGTCATGTGATTCTCCTCGTCACGCCGGGCCGGCGATCCGCCGACCCAGGATTGGCAGTTCGTAGATCGCGTTATTGGTTTCGCGCAGCACGCGTTCGACCTTGCCCGGCTCCTGCCGCTTGATGTGCTCTTCGAACTCGCCGCGGAACTTTTCCACGATTGTGCGGATCGGATAGGCTGCACCATCGGGCAGGCCGCAGATCGACAGTCCGCCCATCATGCCCATGTTCTTGCTGACCTCGATGATGAGGTCGAGATCGCTGATACGACCGGCGCCCGCCGCGATGCGCTTCGCAATCTTGTACACCCAGTTGGTGCCTTCGCGGCACTGGGTGCATTGGCCACAGCTCTCGGACGAATAAAATCGGGCGATATTGGCCAGCACCTGCCGGATATCGGCGTCGTGCGGAATAACGATTGCGCCGGCCGTGCCTAACCCCAGCAGGCCATATTTTCTCACGTCGTCGAAATCGAGCTTGCAATCCAGCTCGGGCTCGGTCAGGACGCCGACCGACAATCCGCCCGGGATGCAGCCCTTCACCTTCTTGCCCTGCAGCATGCCGCCGCCGTAGTCGTCGCCAAAGATCAGATCGCGACAGGAGAGCCCGAGCGGCGCTTCATAACAGCCCGGCCGATTGACCGGCCCGCTGATGGTGTAGAGCTTGGGTCCCGCCGAGTTGGGCGTGCCGATGGATTTGAACCAATCGATGCCGCGCTCGACGATGTGCGGCACGCAGCAAAGCGTCTCCACGTTGTTGACAACGGTCGGGCGCCGGAATAACCCTTCAATGGCCGGAAACGGCGGCTTGATTCGCGGCCAGCCGCGCTTGCCTTCCAGGCTTTCGATCAGTCCGGTCTCTTCACCGCAGACGTAGGCCCCCGCCCCGCGGTGGACATAGCAGTTCATCGAGAAGTCAGTGCCGAAGATGCGGTTGCCGAACAGGCCTGCGGCATAGGCCTCGTCCACGGCCTTCTGCAGCACGTGAAACTGCTCGTGAAACTCGACGCGCATGTAAATGTAGGCGTTGGTGGTGCGTGTCGCGTGTCCGGCGATCAAGATGCCTTCCAGCAGTTGATGCGGATCCTTTTCCATCAGCACGCGGTTGTTGAACGTGCCCGGTTCGGATTCGTCCGCGTTCACGCACAAATAGGTGATCTTGCGATCGGGCGGCAGAAAGCTCCACTTCATGCCGCAGGGAAAGCCTGCTCCGCCCCGTCCGCGCAGGCCGCTGTTCTTGACAAACTCGACCGTCTGATCGGGCGTCCATTCGCGGATGACCTTCTCGGCCGACTTGTAGCCCCCGCGCGAGCGATAGGTCTCCAGTTTCGCGGAGTTGGGCACGCCGACATTCTTCAATAAAACGGGCTCAAACTTGGCCATTCACCACCTTGTATTGCGATCGCCCGTGTCACCCATGGACCATGGGCGAAATGGGCACGATTGCCTGAAAGTACAACAAGCTCCACGCCATCAACACCACCGACACCCAGGTTCTTCGGCCACCGCGCGTAAACGGGGCTGACACGAGGAGCCAGATCGGCAGAAAGTCCAGCGCGAAGCGATTGTAACCCAGCGCCAGAAATCCGGGGCTATGGTAGCAGAGCAGGCCCAGCATGACCGGCACTGTGCCAAGCATCAGCCAGCGGGCCGAGCGCTCTCGCCACCATTGACTGGCGGAAACAAGAGCCCAGATGGCCATCGGTGTGGTGATCCACATGCTGGTGCCGTAAGGGTTGTCTTCCTGCACATTGATGCCGGTCAGTGAGACATCGGCGATGCGCGGCGGGGCGACGTGCAGATAATAGAAATTCGACGCCGCAAAATGAGGCGAAAACGTGCCGTGGGTATGGCAATTGACCGCCATCTCCTCGATTTCGCGACCTTCGTATATATACCGGTATCCGAAATCGAGCGGATTGCCGAACTTCGCGTAGTTCAAAGCGCAGAGCGGAGCCGCAATCACGGCGAGTCCGCCGGCGCAAAGGGCGACGCCGCGAGGGCCATGCTTCTTGAAGGCCACCCACAGCAGCACGATGCCGTAAAGGCAGGTGAGCTGTCGCGAATAAGTCGCGATGAGCAATCCGATAAGGCCGGGCCAGATGCGTTGCCGGCCCATCACGTCGGCCGCGAGGATGAGCAGTCCGATCTGAGAAACAACGTGATAGATTTGAGCGAGTTGGCCGCCCTGTGCGGCCCGGAGATTGGGCAGCACAGCTGTTCCGCAAATCCAGCCGAGGGTCAGAACGGCGGCCCAGACAGGGTCGTTCAGGCGGCGTTTGAACACCACGAAGCCGGTGATGACCAGAGGGATGTAGATCAAATAGACCAGCGTCGCAGACGGAAGAAAGCCGTCGGGCAGACCGAGGAATCGATGCAGCGGTGTGAGCGCGACGGTCAGGATCGCCATCAGCGGCGGGAAGACGTTGTAGATTCGATCCTGCTGCGGCACATAGGCCGTGTCATGCAATCGCCGCGAGAATTCTTCGGGAGCTCCCGTTGCTTTCGGATAGGTCCAATCAAGCCGGCCGTTTGGCCGCGGCGGAAGATCCAGTCGTCCGCGCAGCCACGCCCCGCCCTCGGCCAGTCCGGCGTTCCATTCCTCAGATGCCTGCCATTGAGAAAGTTGAATCTTCGGGCCGGCGACAAGCTGGATGGCGGCGAACAACAATCCCAGGCAGAGCCAGGTTCGTGCGCGGTCCTTCGCGCCGGGCAGGCGATTTGAGACAACAGTCTCGTTGCGACCTTCGTCAGTCGGAGTTGTCAAGCCTGGCCAAGCCCCTGATACCAACTCTATACAATTCAGGTGACCCCGTTTCGGTGTCGATCCGAACTCCATTATACTGGGATAAATGCAGATCACGAGAGCCGTCGATCACCGGCGCATCTGTCTTTGCGTCGCGATCGGCATCGCCCTGCTATCTGCTATTTCCGCCTGCCTGCTGCATTACGCCATCTCCAGCCCGACCGTCAGTCAGCGACTCGGGGAACCGCTGCTGCCTGAGATGTTTGTCTCCATGCGCGTGTGTGGAGTGGTCGCAGCCATCGCCGTGGTCTTTGCCCTTTGGGTTCGCCGGCAGCCGATCGTCAGGCCTCGCATCACCGCCGGGCTTTACATCACACTGCTGCTCTTTCTCGTCTGGTTTGGCGATCGTGCCGTCGGCATTTGGTTTCCCCCGCCGACGGGCGACGTCTCGCTTCTCGCACCCCATGCCGTTCGGGGGTGGTGTCTCAAGCCTGGCGTAGGCGGAAGGGAATCCGGCAGGCTGCTGCGGACCAACAGCCACGGACTTCGCGGGCCCGAGTTGGCCACACCCAAGCCGCCCGGCGAGTCTCGAATCCTTTTTCTGGGTGATTCCATCGTCTTCGGATTCGGATTGGAGGAAGCCGAGGGAATCGTGCCGCAAACGCAACAGGCCATTCATCGCCAACCTGACGGACAAGACACCATTTGCATAAACGCCGGAGTCTCGGGATATGGCACTTGGCAGGAACGATCCTATTTAGAAGAAGAGGGTCTTGAACTGGAGCCGTCCGCCGTGGTCCTGGGCGTTTCTTTGCAAAACGATGTGCTGGATGAAGTCCTGTCGCGGCCCAATGAGCTTGCCCGCAAGCCCATCGAATTTGAATTCTCGAATTCCTCACATTGGAGCGGTCTCGTTCGCGCGGCCAAGAGCATTCGGGCACGCCGGGCGTGGAATGAGAAAATCAATAGGATCTCCTGGGAGGCAAATCCGCAGCGCGAGGCGCTCCTCCGGGAACATCGTTCATTTCGAGCCGTTTTCAATGAACCCATGCTTGACGAGTTTCGCATCGCCCGCGATCGCGTGCTCGCGGAACTGGGTCGCGTGGCGAACATTTGCGCAGCGCGGCGGATTCCGTTTGCCATCGTTCTGTTCTCGCCGCGAGAGCGCGCCCAGCCAGATATGGAGTCCGTGCAACCTGAACGAGCCTTCGCGGAATGGGCCAGGGCTAACGGCGTCCCGATGTTGGATATGCACGCGGCGCTGGTCGGGCATTGCAAGCGCGCAGGCATCGAATTGCTATCGTTGTATATGGATGAGGCACATTTCACGGCGCAAGGCTGTGCACTAATCGCGGCAGATATCGCCGAATTTCTCAAGCAAGCGGGGATCATCCCGGGCGCAAGTCCGCGACCTGCGAAGACGTCGCCTCGATAACACGTGACAACTCGAACACGTCGCTACGGCAGCAGACTGAAGTAGACGCAGCTCCAGGCCGCCGCGCCGAGCGTGAAGGCGGTGCGCCAGCCACCCCAGACGTGCGGGCAGATGACGAGCAGCCAGACCGGCAAGACATCCAACACGTAGCGGTAATAGCCCTGCTGAACATAGCCGGTATTGTGGTAGCAAATTAGCGCGGCAATGATGGGCAGCGTCGCCAGCATCCAGATGCGATCGCGGCGATTCCGCCACCAGCGGCGAGCGTCGATGAACACGAATGCGAGGATCGGCATGGTCAACCAGATGCTCGCCCCATACGAATCTGGCTCGGGGCGAAGGCCGTGCTCGTCCAAGCGCCACGATGGAAAAGCGACGTTCATGTACCATGCATTGCGCGGGATGTGCGCGGCTGCGAAAATACCGGCCCGGCCGCGCTGGGCCATCTCGTCATTCCGCCCCTCATATACAAATCGATAACCTGAATCGAATGGCGAGCCGAATTTCGAAGCGGAGATGCCCACTAGAATCGCAACAACTCCGACGGCCGTCGCTCCAATCGCAATACGCCGTGATTGATTGCGCCCTCCCCACGAATGTCGCCATCCCACCGCAAGGAACAGCGGGATCGCCAGTAGAAGCGTGGTCGGTCGCGATAACCCCGCGATGGCCAGGCCAACAGCGGCCCACGCCAGGCGGCGCGGCGACATCGCCGCCCACAACATCAACATGATGCCGGTTTGCGACATCAAATGGTTGATCGAGCCAATGCCGCCGCCGCGCGCGGCTTCCGCACAGGGCAGCACGGGCGTCGCCGCAATCCAGA
Organism: uncultured Planctomycetaceae bacterium; assembly: GCA_964464105.1. Taxonomy (GTDB): domain Bacteria; phylum Planctomycetota; class Phycisphaerae; order UBA1845; family UTPLA1; genus CAYXEY01. The sequence continues at coordinate 3,371 of CAYXEY010000122.1, read as the reverse complement.
CGAACGTCATGAATGCCGCGCGAACGGCGCTGCCGGTCGCACCTCGAAATGCCGCGAAGCCGATGATCGGCAACGGCAGCGCCACCAGCATGACGTACCACGGACGGTACAACTGCGTGACGATCTCGCCCTGCCAGCGCATGGCCGCAGCGCAGGCATAGCTGATGAAGGTGAAAAGCGGCGGATTGACGCTGTAAACCCGGCCCTCGAACAGGGCCGAATCGAACATGCGCTGCGGCAAATCCCAATGGCCATCCAGCAGCGCGAGGGCCTCTGCGAGATTGGTGTTCGTATCCGGCCGAACCGTCCATTCGCCCAGTCGAACGCGATGTCCGATCGCAACCTGCAACGCGGCCATCATCAGCAGCCAGCAACCCAGCACGCGCCAGGGTGATTCCTGCGCGGTCAGGGTGCGGTCCGCCGGGCCGTCGGGGTTCACGCGTTTTTCATCTCGTCTATGTCAGAGGTCTTGCCGATGCCGGCGTCGGGCTTGGCCTTTGGCACGGCCGCCGCGGCGGGCGCGTCGTACAGGTCGCTGCGCAGCATCTCTACAACCGCATTTTTAGCATCTTTGAGGATATTCTTGACGTCGCCCGGATTGACCGACTTGTGCATCTTCTCGCCGATCAGCATGCACGGGGCAAAATCGCAGGCGGCCAGGCATTCTTCAGTCAAGAGGGCGAACTGTCCGTCCTTGCTGGTGCCGTGCTCCTTGGCGCCGAGTTCGCGCTTGAGCGAGTCGAGCACAGCCTCGCTGCCCATGATCTGGCACGACAGGCTGCGGCAGGCCACGACCACCTTCTTGCCCTTGGGGTGATCCCAGAAGTGCGTATAAAAAGACATCGTGTCGAGAACCTGGCTGGGCGGAATCTCGAGCACTTCGGCGATCTCGAGCATCGCCTTGGGGCTGACGTGGCCCAACGCGTCCTGCACAACGTGCAGGGCCGGCAGCAGGGCCGCCCGCTTGGTCTCGTAACGGGGAAAGAACGAGCGAATCTTCTCGCGAATCGCGTCGCTCAAAACCGGCGCGGCCTTCTCGTCCACCACCGGGGTCTTTCGATCCAATGCCTGCCAGGCCATGCTTGTTGCTCCGCACAACGCGTTCCCCCGCCTTTTTTGCATGCGAGGATAGTTTGCGGCCCCCATAATATTGGGCAAGGCCGAATCCTTCCACTGGGACGGCTCGGACCCCGTCGTGAGGGCACAATCGCGGCCATAACCACGCCGTAAGCCGGAATTAACCCTCTTAATACTCACCCGATCAACAATCTTTCAAGCCAATGAGCGCGGTCGAGCGGCTTGTGTGGGCTGCTTCGTCTTCATCGCGCGACACATCTCCCGGCAAGGTCGCACGCGCGGGATAGATTCGAAGGGTGCGTTATGAAATCCAAATCGAAATCCTCCGCTGAAGGCCCCATCACTCGCAAACAGCTTATCGATCTGCTCAACGAGGACCTCGCCCGCGAATACCAGGCGATCATCGCATACGTGAACTATTCGCAGGTGCTCAAGGGCGCGGAATACATGGCCATCGCCAAGGAGCTGGAGGTGCACGCGGGCGAAGAGTTGCAACACGCCCTCATCATCTCCAAGCTCATCGATTACCTCGGCGGGATGCCCACCGTGGTGCCCAAGCCGGTCAAGACCTCGGAGAAGGCCGAGCAGATGCTGCGCTTCGATCTCGACAATGAGAACGAAACCATCCGCGAATACCGCAAGCGCGTCGTGCAGTGCGATCAGCTCGGCGAATACGCCGCGGCCGAGCAGATCCGCGACATTCTCGTTCAGGAGCAGGAGCACCAGATCGATTTGGCCACGGCCCTTGGCATCGAGGTGCCGGACGTGAGTTAGACCAAGTCACGGGTTGCTGACGCGCATCAAGACATCACGGTAAGATGCCGCGCATGCTGCTGACCCTCGGCACCACGCATGCGCCCGCAACCGATCTCGGCTACCTGCTGCACAAGAATCCCGCGCGCGTGCAGACCTTCCCGATGACCTTCGGGGCTGCGCACGTTTTCTATCCGCAGGCCGATGCCGAGCACTGCTCCGCGGCGCTCATGATCGAAGTCGACCCGATCGCCCTGGTGCGGGATCGCCAGGGCCCGCCGGGCCGACGGTTTCTTCTGGAGAGCTACGTCAACGACCGGCCCTACGTCGCATCGAGCTTCATGAGCGTGGCCATCGCCGAGGTGTTCGGCACGGCGCTATCGGGCCGGTGCAAGGATCGACCGGAACTCGTAGAAGCAGCGATTCCCCTCACGGCGCGGATTTCAGTGCTGCCCTGCCGGGGCGGCGAGTCTTTACTGCGCGAGCTGTTCGAGCCGCTGGGGTACACCATTCGAGCCAGTCGGCTGCCGCTCGATGAGACTGTGCCGGATTGGGGTGACAGCGTTTACTTCGACGTGCAGCTTGAGGCCACGCTTCGATTGCAGGACCTGCTGGCCCATCTTTATGTGCTCATCCCCGTGCTGGATGATGACAAACACTACTGGGTCGGCGATGAGGAAGTCGACAAGCTCCTGCGACATGGACAACGCTGGCTCGCTTCGCATCCATCAAAGGAACTCATCACCCATCGATACCTGAAGCATCAGCAACGCTATGCGCGGGCGGCACTGGAGCAACTGGTCGATGAGCAGCCCGGCGATCCCGATGAGCAGGCCGTGGCGCAGGATGCGGAAGAGGCTGTCGTCGAAGAGCGGGTCAGCTTGAATCAGCAGCGCATGGGCGCCGTGTTGGCGGCACTGAAGGCGAGCGGGGCGCGGCGCGTGCTGGATCTGGGTTGCGGCGAGGGACGCCTGATTCGGGCAATGCTGGACGATAAGCAATTCGAGCAGATCGTCGGCGTAGACGTGTCGCATCGCATGTTGGAAATCGCAGGCGAGAAGCTGCGGCTGGATCGCATGCCGCCGACGCAGCGCGATAGGATTAAGTTGCTGCATGGTTCATTGGTCTATCGAGATGAGCGGTTGACCGGCTTCGACGCCGCGGCGGTCGTCGAAGTAATCGAGCATCTCGACCCGCCCCGTCTCGCGGCGTTAGAGCGGGTGCTTTTCGAATGCGCCAAGCCCACGACAGTTGTCGTCACCACGCCAAACGTGGAATACAACGTGAAATGGGAAACGCTGCCCGCAGGCAAAATGCGCCACCGCGATCATCGATTCGAATGGACTCGGGCCGAATTTCAAGCATGGGCGACACCCGTCGCTGAACGATTCGGCTACACAGCCCGATTCCTGCCGGTCGGGCCGGTGGATGAGGCCGCCGGCTCACCGACACAGATGGCGGTGTTCAGTCGATGAAGATCGCCATCCCCAACCTCTCCCTTGTCGTGCTCATCGGCCCGTCGGGCGCGGGCAAGTCCACGT
>CAYXEY010000121.1:0-10887 GCA_964464105.1 uncultured Planctomycetaceae bacterium | reverse complement strand
GGGATGTTCGATCGAATGGAGCGCATGCTGACGGCGCTGCGCGGTCATGGATGCCGCTTCGCGACAATGGGCGAGGTGGCCAGATGCTGGGTCGACGCGAATCTGGTTTGAATCAACCATGAACACACCCCTGGCAGCCCGAGCAGATGAAACACCGGTTGAAAACCGGTCGCACAGTCACCGGTTGGAAACTGGTGCCACGGATGCAAGCTCCGCCGGCAAATTGAAAGTCATCTACATACTCGGAGCCAGTCACAGCGGGACGACGCTGACGGCCATGGTGCTGGGGGCGCTGCCCGATGTGAGCACCATCGGCGAATTGAAACTCTCGCATCTGGGCGATCCGGAGCACTATTCGTGTTCCTGCGGCTCGCTCATTCGCGCCTGTCCATTCTGGCGGGATGTGCGCGGCCGGATGGCCGCGCGGGGCCAGGCCTTCGACGTAGCCAACGCGGGCACGGACATCTTCGACATGCCCAGTCCGTACGTGCGGCGCTTGCTGCGTCCGCTCTATCGCGGGCCCAAGTGGGAGGCGCTGCGGGATGCTGCCTTGTCGCTGTCGGCGACCTGGCGGATGGGGCTGCCGCGATTGCAGCATCAGAATGCCGAGTTGATTCGCGCGGTGTGCGAGCTGAATGGCGTCTCTACGATCGTCGATTCATCGAAGACGACCCTCCGGGCCAAGCACCTGCTGCGGAACGAGGCGCTCGACGTTCGCATCGTTCGACTGGTGCGCGACGGCCGGGGCACGGCGCATATTTACATTCTGGAGCGAAACGATCCGATGCCGGCGGCGGCAATGGAGTGGAAGCGCTCCACCCTGGAGGGTGAGGCGTTCCTGAAGGGCGTCGATCCGGCGCGGTGGATCGAAGTGCGCTATGAGGAATTGTGCCGCGATCCGGCGGCGACGATTGCGCGAATCTGCCAATTCGCCGACGTGCCTTTCGATGGCGAAGTCCGCTGCTTTCGCTCGAACGAGCATCACATCGTGGGCAATTACATGCGGATGGAATCGACCACCGCGATCAAGCTTGACGATCGCTGGCGAACCGTGTTCACAAAGCAGCAGCTTGATGAGTTCGACGCCGTTGCGGGCGAACTCAATCGCAAATATGGATACGAATGAGCACACCGACCGCTGAAATTCCAATTGCAGCGCAGACGCCGTTGACCCCGCCCGGGGTGATTGCGGCAACTCCAGCGCCGGTGGTCGACTATGCCGGCACGCCATCGGCCGAGGGCCGTCCCGATCTGTCGGGGCGCGATCGGTTTGCCTGGAACGTGTTCGTCAGTTGGGCGAGCTACGGCGTGTTCATCGTATCGGGGTTCATACTCCCGCGGTTCATCGACCGGCACGTCGGTCAATCGGCGCTGGGGGTGTGGGACTTCGCCTGGTCAATCATCAGCTATTTCGGGCTGGCCCAGGTGGGCATGGGCTCGACGGTGAATCGATACGTTGCACAATACCGCAGCCAGGGTGACATCGCGGGCATGAATGCCGCGGTGTCGGCGGTCGCCTATGTGCTTTATGGCGTGGCGCTGTTGGTCGTGGCGATGACGCTGGCGGCGGCATGGGCGGTGCCGCGATTCCTGGCGAACGAGCTGGCCGGCTTCGCGGGCGATGCGCAATGGGTCGTACTGTTGCTCGGGCTTTCGCTGGCGTTTCAACAGGCGACGGACGTCTACAACGGAATCCTCACCGGCTGCCATCGCTGGGATCTGCACAACGCGATCCACAGCGGGTTCCACGCGCTGCAGGTGATCGCCATGATCGCGGTGCTGACGCTGGGGGGCGGTCTCAAGAGCATGGCGGCGGTGACGCTGATTTTCATGGTGGCATCGCAGATGACGCGCCTGGTGCTGTGCCGGCGGGTCTGTCCGGAATTGCGTATCGCGTGGCGATTTGTGACCCGTGACGCAACGCGGCAGATGGCGGTTTTCGGCGGCAAGACGTTCGTGCCGCGGCTGGGCGAGCTGACCATGGAGCAGGCCACGAGCATTCTCATCGTGCCAGCGCTGGGACCGGCGGCACTGGCCATCTTCTCGCGGCCCAAGGGCCTGATTCGACACGTGTCCACACTGGTGGGCAAGTTCTCCTGCATATTGACGCCGACGGCCGGATCGCTGCACGCCGCGGGCGATGGCAAGGAGCTTGCGCGGTTGTTGACGCGATGCACCATGTTCGGCGCGTACATGGCACTGCCGATGGTCATGCTGCTGGTGGTCCTGGGCGGGCCGATCCTGCAGGTGTGGATGGGCGAGCAATATGCGCGGCATAACGAGGGCGCGCTCATCCTCGCGATCATGGCGTTGGGAAATCTGCTGACCATCAGCCAGTTGCCGGTGATCAGCATCCTGCAGGGGATGAATGCGCACGGCCGCCCCGGGCTGTCGAAGCTGATCGCCTCGGGTGCGAGCGTGGGGCTGGCTTTTCTCATGCTGATGGTCTGGGACATGGGACTGCTGGGCGCGGCCATCGCGGTGACGCTGCCGCTGGCCATCGCCGACGGTTTGTATGTGCCCTGGCATGCATGCCGTGAATTGGGTCTCTCATTTGTGAAGTACCTCTATAACGCGTGGCGCGGACCGATAATCGCGGCGGTGCCTTTTTGCGCTGCGTTGCTGATCGGGCGAATACTCATGCCCTCGGTGACGCTGCTGTGGCTGGCCGTGTGTTCGGCACCGGCTGGAATGGTCCTGGCGTCGACATATTGGGTGTTTGTGTTGCCGGAGTCGGCAAAGGCCACGGTCAAAGAGAAGATATTGCGGACGAAGCGCTCGCCTGCGGAATCCTCACGCTAGCAGATGCAATTTGGCGCCACCGAGGTGAATTCGACGTTCACTCGCTTGGGGCCGCAGCATCGATTGCCTTAGAATGCTGGCGTCGCCCATTGGGGGGCACACCCATATGCAAAAGAAACCCTCGCGAACGCGAACAGGCGGGCTGGTTGCAGCCATTCGGCGCGGCGTCCGAAAGGCGGCCCTGCGCCGCGGCATTTTCATCGGCCGCGTCACAGCGCCGGGCGCGCCCGAAACGCCGGATGCGCATCTTGCGTTTCTACTTTCGACCCTGGGTGTTAATTGCGTGTTCGACGTGGGCGCCCACACTGGGGAATTCGCATCCCACCTGCGCGGACTGGGCTATGCCGGACACATCCGCTCCTTCGAGCCGGTAGGCGAGCATTTTGACAAATTGACGCAACGGTTGTCCGGCGATCAGCGCTGGCGCGGATATCGCATGGCGCTGGGTTCCGAGGACAAGCAAGCCGATATTCATGTGACAAGTTCCTCCACCTTCACGTCGTTTTTGTCGCCGAGTCAATATGGCGAGGGTGTGTTTGACACCGCCATGCGTCCGGTGCGCGAAGAGCGGGTGGAGGTTCGCCGGCTGGAAGGCATGTGGGACGAGTGCGTCGCAGGTATTGATAAGCCGGTTGTGTTCCTGAAAATGGACACGCAGGGGCTGGACCTCGAAGTTCTGGGCGGCGCAGGTCAGTGCGTGGAGAAGGTCAGTGCGATTCAGACGGAAGTCTCCCTCAAGCCGATTTACAGCGGCATGACCACCGGCCTGACGGACAGCCTGGACCGGCTCAAGGATCTGGGATTCGAGCCGACTTCCCTGGTTCCGGTGACGCGCGATCCGGTGGATCATCTGCGGCTCATCGAGATGGATTGTGTGATGGTCAGAACGGGAATCTCACCACTCATTGCCTGAAAGACAGGCTGACTGCATGCCGCCGGGATGATTGCCGGCGGCGAACTTAAGCACTCTATTTCTTATCATGATTCACGAACCGATTGAGACATCCACCAGGATGCCCGAGGCGCCGTCGTCCGCGCAGGGTATCGCCCCATCGCCCGCATTGCGCGAGATTCCCATGCGCGCGCCCATCGACGCGGATGGCAAGGGCCGATTTTCGCTGGGGCTTCGACTGCGGGCTGATGCCGAGGATTTCAGCAAGAAGCAGATGGTGCATTACGCGGCGGCACAAGTGCCGGCCGGGGCGATCATGCTCGATGCCGGGGCGGGGCAGTGCCCGCATCGCAAACTGTTCAAGCATGCGCGCTACGAGTCGTCCGATTTCATTCAGAATCCCGACAACAGCATCGATTACGTCTGCGACATCCAGAAGATGACCTGTCCGACGGAACGCTTTGACGCGGCGTTGTGCATTCAGGTGATCGATGATCTGCCGGAGCCGCAGCGGGCCATCGATGAGTTGTATCGTGTGCTCAAACCGGGTGGCTCGCTTTTCCTGACGGCGCCGCTTTCGGGCCGCGTGCACAATGAGCCGTATCACTTCTTCCATTTCTCGCGGAATGGGCTGGAGGCAATGTTCCGCAAGGCGGGCTTCGACATCGTGGCCATCACGCCGCGCGGCGGCATCTTCTGGTACTACGCATACCTGCTGAAGCGAACGCCGAAGTATGTCGTTCGGCAACTGGAGATTGCGTACGACGCGGCAGCTGGGGGAAGTCGATTGCTTCGCGGGGCCGCGCTGGCGGCAACCAGGGCGGCATGCTGGCTGTTCAAACCGATCATGGAGTACGCCCTGCCGATCCTGTGCTTTCATCTGGATGCGCTGGATCGCGAGCGGGCGTTCACGCTTGGCTATGCGTGTCATTGCCGCAAGCGGGGCGGATCAAGGGATTGATGTTCGTCGGGGGGGATTCTCATGTATCTGATTCGATATGCGGGAACGAAGTTGAAAACGGATCACCACGCGCTGGCCTACATGCCCAGTTTCTGGCGCGCGGCGGAGCTGGGCCTGCGTTCGTGCCTGGTGTGCAGTCACCCTCCGGATAACGACGGGTGGCTTGAGCCGTTCCGCGAAGTGAGCGCGAAGATTGTTTACCTGCCGCGTTCGCGCGGGAACGTGGACTTGGGGTGTGCCTGGCGCTGTTTCAAGCTGTGCCGCGAATTGCGCGCCCAGGTCTTTCATTGTGACAACATGCACACCAGCCCGCTGATGGGCGCGGCGGCGGCGGGCGTGCCGGTGCGCGTGTGGTCAAAGCACTCCATGCAGCCGGCGTTCGAGGCCGGGCGCGTGCCGACGCTCCGTGACAAGTTGGCCATCAGCGTGCGGACATCGTGCCATCTGGCGACGCGCATTTTGTGTGTGTCGAGCGCCGTTCGCGACGAGCTGGTGGCGCTGGGCATGCCGAAGGAGCGATTGCAGGTGTTTCGCAATGCCTTGAATGGCATTGATCTGCGGGTGTCGTCGCGTGACGCGGCGCGGTCGGCGTTGGGCCTCCATCGCGATGATCTGGTGGTGACCGCCATTGGGCGGCCCGTTCCGGTCAAGGGGTGGGACCTGCTGATTGAAGCGTTCGCGGGCGGGGCGATGCACCATCCCCGGGCAAAGCTGATGCTCGTGGGGGATGTGTCGAGTCCGTCGGAGGCGCCGGACTTCGAGCGGCTGGCGCGGCGCATGCAGGAGCTGGGCATTCGCGACCGCGTCGTGACGACCGGATACCAGATCAACCTGAGCAATGTGCTCGGGGCAACGGACATATTTGTGATGCCGTCGCGGTCGGAAGGAGATTCGAATGCACTGTTGCAGGCGATGCAGACGGGTCAGCCGTGCGTGGCCACGCGCGTCGGCAGCGCCGCCGACCTCATTCGCGATGGCGATAACGGACTGCTGGTGCCGCGTGAAAACGTGCCGGCGATGACAGCGGCCTTGCGGCGGCTGGTGGACGACCCATCCCTGCGCGAGCGCTTTCACTCGATGAATGTGGGGGTCAAGCATGCTCCGACCGTCGAAGAGCATTCGGACATGCTGGTTGAGATATATGCGTCACTCTTGCGCGAACAGACCGGGCTTCAATTCACGCGCAGGCGCACCGATCTGGCGATGATGTAGACAAAAACGAGCATGGTCGCACCGCTTCATACTGAGATTGGATTGCGAACGGCCACAGCGACGGCGCGCGTCGATCGGATCATCGTGGTATTTCGCAACGATGATCCGTCGGCGATCTCCGACCTGGAGCACGAACGGCGCGTCTGCGCGATGTTTGAGGAGTTCGGCGTTCCTCAAACGATTGGGGTGATTCCAAACGTGGCGCTGGGCGAGCATCGCGATCCGAATGGACGCGGCGAGCGGTCGCTCGAAACTCATCCCGAGATGGTGGCGCTGCTTCGCCGGCACCGTGAGGCTGTCGGTTCAGAGATTGCATTGCATGGTTACACGCATCGCACCAGCCCCTTGAGCATTCCGGCGCGGCGGGAGTATTTTGAGTTTCGCGATGAGGATTCGTTCGTCCAGGGGCGGAAGCTGGCCCGCGGGCTGGAGATCATCGAGAAGTCGCTAGGCGTTCGGCCGCTGACATTCATTCCGCCGTGGAACCGACTGGATCGCGGCACCATCGCGGCCTGCGGGCAGAATGGACTTTCGATCGTTTCGGCGGGTGCATTCGCGCCAGTGGATGCCGGCATGGCCGCGCTCGGCACGGACTGCGATCTGTTCAACTTTCCGCTGTTCTTCGAACAGGCGCTGGCCTCCGATCAGCGCATCTTTCTGCGGATTCTCTTTCACTCGTGCACCACGCGGACGCCGCAGGAGCTTGCGGCCCTGCGCCGCGCACTGGAACTGGCGACGTCGCCTCAGTGTCGCGTGATGACGATCGCTCAGGTGGTCCGCGCATATCCGACCGAAGTCGCCGCGGTGAATGAGGCCGGGCGCAATGTGATCGCGCAGGACATGCTGCATGGCAGTACGCGGGCAACGGCGGAACTGTGCCGCCGAGCGGCGCGAAAACTGAAGAGATCGGACGCGATCGGAGCGATGCTCAATCAATCTGCTCGACTCTATCGCATCGGTCGATATCACGAGTCCGCGCAGCTCGGCGTGGAGATTGACCGTGCCGCAAGAGGGCTGATCCTGCGCTGGCTGCTGCTCATGATCGTGTGCGGCTTCGTTGCGGGAATGATCTTCAGTGCGGGGGTTTGGACGACTGACGCGATGACGCGCCTGGCCGCGTGGTTGGCGCTGGTTGCCATGGTGGTTGGAGTTGCGGAGTTGTTGCGGCGGCGGGCCACCGCGCCGGATACGCGACGGATGATTCGAACGTCGGGCTGGGCGGCGATTCTGGGAGTGAATGGGGCATTCGTGGTCGCCGAGTTCATTCGCGATCAATTCGCGCTTTGAAGAACATGCACTTGAAGACAGCCATACAACCAGCGTTTCTTCATGCCGGAGCGGGCGTGCCGGCGGTGGCCGTGCGCGGAACCGATCGACTCATCGAAGGTGATGCGCAGTCAGACAAACCTTCGATCTGCATCGTGGCGCATTTTGCGTACGGCGCAATGGCCGGCGGCCGGGGCGGACATGTTGGCGGCGTCGAGTGGCAGACCAGCCTGACGGCACGATGGCTGGCCGAGCGCGGCTATCCCGTTTCGCTGCTGACGTGGGATGAGGGTTTCGGCCGCGAGACGATGATCGACGGCGTGCGCGTGATTGCCATGTGCCGGCGCGACGCGGGCATTCCGGGATTGCGGTTCTTTACGCCGCGGTGGTCGTCGCTGAATGCAGCGATGGCGCTGGCGAATGCGGATGTCTATTACCAGAATTGCGGCGAGTATGTGACCGGCCAGGTGTCGCTGTGGTGCGAGCGGCGCAATCGGGGGTTCGTCTATTCAGTGGCGAGCAACCCGGATTGCGATCCGGCGCTGCCGGCGATGAAGACTCGGCGCGAGCGCATGCTTTATTCGTTCGGTCTGAGGCATGCCGATGCGGTGATCGTGCAGACGCGGTGGCAGAAGAAGAGCCTGGTCTGCGGGTTTGGCGTGCAGTCGACGCTGATTCCGATGCCCGCGCCGGGGCCGAGCGATGTGGAGTTCGTCGCGCCGGCGCCGCCGGTCGCGGGGCAGACGCGGGTGCTGTTCGTGGGACGCATCGTTCCGCTTAAGCGGTTGGAGTGGCTGCTGGACATTGCCGAGCAGATGCCGGGTGTGCGGTTTGACGTGGCCGGCGCCCCGGAGGAATCGTCGGAGTACATCAGCGGACTTCAGGCGCGGGCCGCGAGTTTGAAGAATGTCAACATGCTGGGACGCGTTGAGCGCGGTCGCATGGCTGAGCTGTATCGCGGGGCGCATGCATTGGTGTGTACGTCCGAGTATGAAGGATTTCCGAATACGTTTCTGGAGGCGTTCAGTCATGGCGTGCCGGTGGTGAGCACGATTGACCCGGATGGGTTGATCGCCGAGCGGTCGATGGGCGGCGTGGGCGACAGTGTCGAGAGCCTGACATGCGTGCTGCGCGGGCTGCTCGAATCGCCCGCCGCGTGGCAGGATGCTTCCACGGAAGCGCGGCAATATTACTCGCAGAATCATATGCTGGAGCGGGTGCTACCACAGTTCGAGCGCGTACTGCGCAGTGCGGCGCGACGGCCGTGACACTCATCGAGCGAGACACCACTCACGTTCGCACTGGCAGCAAGCTGCCGGTGGCACCCTTGATGGACATCCCCGACTGGCCATTGGCCGGTTCCACGATGGTCAAGCAGAACACGATGAAGGTTGCGATTGCCACGGCATTTCCGGTTGATCCGGCGCGTCCGCGCGGGGGTGTGGAGGCGGTGAGCGTCAACCTGGTGCGCGGGCTGGCGGGGTTTGACGATCTCGACATTCATGTGATTACGACCGACACCCAGTGTGCGGCCGCAACCGAGGCGACCTGGGAGGGTGCGACGCTCCATCGGTTGCCCCGACACGGTCGGCGCGTGTTGTCGGATGCAACGGGGCCCGGGCGGCAGACGGTGAGCGAGTTCATCGAGCGGCTTCGGCCGGACGTGGTGCATGCACATGATGTTTACGGATTGATGGTGAAGGGGCTGGCCATTCCGCGCGTGTTTACCGTGCATGGGTTCATCCATGAGGACACGCGGCTGGCGGGCGAACGGTTCGCGGCGCTTCGCTCGCGGATCTGGAAGCGCGTTGAGATCGCGGGCTGGGCCGATCAGCCGCACATCATTTCAATCAGTCCTTATGTGCGCGAGCGGTTGGCGCCGCTGGTGCCAGGCGTGATCCATGACATTGACAATCCGATCGATGCGGGTTGTTTCGATGTGACTCCGAATCGTACGCGGAAGATCGTATTCAGCGCGGCGCTGATCAATCATCGCAAGAACACGCTGGGTTTGATCGAGGCGTTCGGGCAATACATTGCCAATGGCGGCGACGCGGAGCTGCGGCTGGCCGGGCAGGTCGCGGAGGAAGAATACGGGCATCGCGTTACCGATTTGATCGAGCGGCGCGGGTTGGGTGAGCGCGTGTCGCTGCTGGGTTCGATTCCCGCGGCGCAGGTGCGGCAGGAGTTGGCGGCGGCGAGCGTGTTCGCGCTGGTTTCGTTTGAAGAGGGAGCGCCGATGGGCGTGGCCGAGGCCATGGCCGCAGGCGTGCCGATCGTGACGTCGAACCGCTGCGGCATGCCGTACATGGTGCGGCATGGTGAGACGGGGTTTCTGGTCGATCCGAATGATGCGCGCGATATCGCGCGGCACCTTGGCGACTTGTTGAATGACGTGAAGCGTGTGGAGTCGATGGGGGCCGAGGCGCGGCGGGTTGCGCGGGAACGGTTCCATCCCGATGTGGTTGCGCGGCGGACGCGCGAGGTCTATCGCCGGGCGTTTTGCAGCCGTTGATGCATGAGTTTGTGGAACCGGCCAATGGCCGGTATTAGCTACATGCAATTAACTACGAAGAACAGTCCATTGGCCTGTTCCCCACTGGCGATCAATCCAACGATGACCTCGGGATTCGAGCTTCGACCGCTGGCCATGCCGCCGCCATACAAGGCGATGCTGGCGATCTGCAGCGATCTCGATGAGACGCCGGATCGGCAGACTTATTGGGAGATCGCTCGGTTTCTCAATTCGCGGCAGAACACGTCGATGGGCCCGGGCGTCGGCCTTGAAGTCGGCAACACGATCTACTTCGACATGCCCAAGGGCCAGTTCTCCTACTGGAACACCGACGATGCCGGTCGTGCCATGGTGCACAGCCTGACTCGCAGCGGGCACATTGATTGTTTGCATTCCTACGGCGATCTCGCGACGACGCGGGCCCACGCCGGGCGAGCGTTGGATGCCCTGGCGAAACACGACTGCCGTCTGGAAACGTGGATCGATCATGCCCAGGCAGTAAGCAATTTCGGCAGCGACATCATGGTCGGCTCGGGCGACGTGCCGGGGCACGATGCCTATCACGCCGATCTCACCATCGGTCATGGCGTGCGGTATGTCTGGCGTGGCCGCGTGACCAGCGTGATCGGACAGGATGTGCCGCGCAAGCTGACGGGCGTCTTCAATCGGGCGCATGCGTTGGCCTCGGCGAAGACCGTCGCGAAGGAAGCGGTCAAGGGAATGCTGGCCGAGCGCGGAAGCACGAAGTATGCCATGCACGCGCCCAACGAGGTGTTGCGATCCGCGCGCTTGCGCGACGGGCGACCTGTGATTGAGTTTCTGCGGGCCAATCCTTATTGGGGCGGCGTGGAGAATGCGGCGACGGCGGATGGGCTGGCGGAGGCCCTGACCGAGCCGATGCTGCGGAAGCTGGTCGCGCGGGGCGGAACATGCATTTTGTATACACACTTGGGGAAGGTTGGCGATCCGCGCGTGCCATTCAAGCCGGCGACAGTCGCAGCCCTGCGGATGCTGGCGGAGTTTGAGCGGCGCGGGGAGATCCTCGTAACCACGACGCGGCGGGTGCTCGGATTTCGCCGGGCGGTGCGCGAGGTGAGCGGCATAACACGCACGGCCGGATCGGTGATGACCATTCAGTTGAAGTCATCATCGATTCAGTCGGATTCGCCCGGCGAGCTGAGCGAGCGCGATTACGACGGACTGGCGTTTGAGGTTCCCGCAGGAGTGTCGCCGCGGGTG
>CAYXEY010000120.1:0-11007 GCA_964464105.1 uncultured Planctomycetaceae bacterium | reverse complement strand
TGACGCCGTAACTTTTGACTTCGCCGAGGAAGGCGGGGAGGAACGGGATGGTGAAAAGAGTGGGTTGCATGGGCTTTCTTCAGCGGACCATTCGATTCATCGGCCGAATGAACCGCAGGGGTTGCCGCGTGGCGGGTTCGTGCGGCGGCCGTATTTGCCGCACATCAATAATAGCTATGCGGAGGCTGTCGAACAACCAATCGATTAGGTCAGATCAACCACCAGATTATCGATCAACCGCGTGGAACCCAGCCGGATTGCCCCGGCAATCAGCACGCGCTTCGCCCCTGATTCGCCGATATCCTGAAGCGAGTCGGGATCGACCATGCTGAGATAGTCGATCTGCACATTGCCGGCCGCGGAGATTACGGCCTGCATCCGGGCGACGATCTTCCCGATAGATCGGTCTCCCGCGACCAGCGCATCCCTTGCGACACAAAGGGCTTGATATAGACAGAGACTCCGCTTGCGATCCTCAGGCGAAAGGTAGGCGTTGCGGCTGCTCATCGCCAGACCGTCTGGCTCGCGCTTCGTAGGACATGCGACAATTTCCAGCGGCAGACGCAAGTCGATTGTCATCCGCCGGATAATCGCGAGCTGCTGCGCGTCCTTTTGGCCGAAATAGGCCGCATCCGGCTGCACGATATTGAACAATCGCGCGACCACCGTGCACACGCCCTCGAAATGCCCGGGGCGAAACGCGCCGCACAGTGCATCGGCCATGGGTCCGGGCCGTACGCGTGTCTCATCGCCGGACGGATAGATCTCCGCGTGCTCCGGCACAAAGACCAGATCAACACCTGATTTTTTGCACATCGCGGTGTCAGCTTCAATCGGGCGCGGATACTTCGAGAAATCCTCACGCGGTCCGAACTGAGTTGGGTTCACATAAATGCTCACCACCGTGAATCGGTCATCAGATCGTGACGCGTCTATCAGCGAGACATGACCAGTATGCAGCGCCCCCATGGTCGGCACGAAGCCGATGGTCTGTCCGGCCCGCCGTGCAGCCGCCACGATCGCGCGTACCTCGGCGACAGTCCTGACCACCCGCATGTCTTTCTCACTCGCGACCGCGCTCATGCGTTCATCCGATCAACATGCCGGCATATCCAACGGAATCCTGCGCATCCGGCTCGATGGCGCGAAGCACATCATGACTCGAGGTGTGTTCGAGCAACTCGGCGCGGGTCGCACCCAGCGTCTTGCAAGCCGCAATCGTCGCCGCCACCGCGCCGGAACCGCATGCGTTCAAGTTCGCCTGCGCCTCCGGCACGATCGCATCCTCGCGCATCGCCTTGATCGCCTCGATCATCCGCAGATCGTTCACGTCGTGCGCCCAAGCGATTCCCTCCGGCCCCACGCCGCGCGGGGCGAAACCGAATCGCGGACCATAATGCGTGAGATCGGTCGAAGCCAAAAATAAGACATTTGCATTATACGCCTTGCAGGCCCGCCCCACGGCGCTGCCCAGCATCGCCGCGTGCTCGCCGGCCGGCACCATGATGGGAATGATCCTCGCATTCGGCATCAACTGCTGAATAAACGGAACTTCGACTTCGATGCTGTGCTCGTTTTCGTGGGCATGCGGATCGACTTCGAGCAGGCCGGTCTGTCCATGCAGGCGTGATGAAAGTCGTTCGTCGATATGAGCCAGGCCCAGCGGCGTCTCCCAGGCCCCGGAGGGGAAGATCGTCGCTCGCGGCCCATGCTGAACGTGAATGGCCCCGAAGATGATCACGACATCCGGCATGCTCGCGGCACGCACCGCCTCGAACACCCGCGCGGCGACAGCCCCGCTGCAGATCCATCCGGCATGCGGCACGACCGCGCCGACGACGCGCTTCATCGGCTCGCCAATGCACGCCCCCGCCGGCGCGGACTTGGCCTTCGCAAGACACGTGCCGATGTCCTCGCGGCAACGATCGGGCTCGCCCGCATAGAAGCGGCCCGCCATCGCCGCCTCGCGAATCATCATGGAATGGCTCCGGTGTCGCCGACGACGATGCCGCACGTCATCGTATGGCCGCAATGATGGCCGCCAACTCCGAACTGCTCAAACCCGCCGGTGGCGCGATGATGACCGGCGTATCGGGATAGCGCTGGAAATCGAACCTTACACCGTCGCAACCCATTGCGACAATCAAAGCGGCCACGGTAAGGACGCATATTGCAATTCGCTTCCATCCATTCATCGTCGCCCCCTCGCGCCATAACATCATAGCCGCGAGCCGATTTCCCGACGGATTCCCGGGTAAAAATGCACACGGCCGCGCTCCGCGCGGCCGTGGCTTACTCGTCCTACCGATTGAGCCCTGCCGGCCCACGTCCTTGCGGGCCGACCGGCACGGTTGAGCGATCAAACATGGCGTTGGCGCGCCCATCCCTGCACGCGCCCGCAAGACTTCGGCCGTCCTTGTCCGAAGGTCAAGCTTGAAAAAAGTCCCTCGTCTCTATTGAATTCTTCAACCGGAATCCGCACCGCACTTCAATCCGGGTCGGATGATACCGCGACCGCCTGAATGCGCGAACCGCGTAATTGAAAATTCTCCGCTGACATTCCGCGCGACCGCGCCGCACCATTAGAGTCGCGCGCGAAGAAGCGCGGCAACTCGAACCTCAGCATCGGTCGTGGAAGCATCCACACCTCGCCGCTGCGCCGCGACGCGCGCGTCGCGAGCGTGCGCCATGCATGTGGCGTCGCACTCGATGGCGCCCTGGACATCGACAGCACGGTCGCCGGCATCGGCGCGGCCAGGCCTCCGCCGACCATGACGTCCGCGCCGCGCACCAGTTCGGCCGCCGTCACCGCAGTCGACGACTTCGTGTTCGCCAACAAGCGTTCGACCGCGGCCTCCGCCGCGCGAAGTCCGCTCACCAGCTTGCTTCCAAGCAAGCTTGGCTGCCGAGCAGACGATGCCTCGTCGCGATGCAATGAAAGAATCTGCTGCACGTCGAATGAAGTTGCGGCGCTGGCTTCTTCGTCATCCATGTCCTCCGACGCGGAAGGCGAATCACTCGTCTCTGGGGTGTCATTGCCGACGTCGGCAGCGTGGTCTGAGTCGCATTCAACATCCTGTTGATGCGAAGCTTGAGGCTGGTTCTCTGTTTGCTCTTGTGTCACTGAAACAGGTCGAATGAGCGACGCCTCGTCCTCGATTTCCGGCTCATCCTGAACCGCTTCGACCGGCGCAACTGCATTTGAAGGCGTATCCCTAACGATCGTTTGATCGTCGTGCACTGGCACCGCCGCGGGAGTCGGTTGGGGTTTCGAATCGCCGTGGACAGACGACCGCACAACCGGCGACTCCGTGAGTGGCAACAACGGTAGCGTTTCAGTTGATGACGTACTCGACACCGAGGATGCAGTGCTTCCGCTGACCGGCGTCGGAGGTGTCGCCTGCGCCCGTTCATCCATCTGCGGGGCGGGCGAGATCTCCGGCGTTTCAACCGGCGGCGCGGGCGTCGACTCCTTCACCGGAGTGGTCGGCGCCGAGACCGGAATCTCCTCCAAAGGAAGCATGTCGCCGCCTGTGGGGGCGGGACTCGGCGGGCTAACCGCGCCAGTCACCTGCACGGAATTCGCGCTCACCTGCGATTCAACCGCGACGGGGACCGCTTCCACATGCTGTATCGTGCGAACCGGCGGCGTCGCAGAATCGCGCATCCGATCCGGCTCGACCTGCAGCGTCTGCGAATAAGCCAGACCAATGTTGCCGGCCCGGTCAATCGCATCAACCCGAATGCGGAAACCATCGCCCATCAGATTGGCGGGAACGGTGTATTCGATAGAGCCGACGTCAGCCTGCTCCCGGGCGATCTCGATGGGACGACTCTGATCCGACTCCCAATCAGGAATCACCGACACCCGCGCCGGCATGGCCTCAAGGTGCGGGTCTGTCGCGGTCCAGTTCACCGTCACACGCTGTCCCAGCGTGTACCACGCCTGCTGCGGATCGAGCGACAGCTTGACCTTCGGCGGCGTCATATCAACGTGATGCACGCACACGGGGTTAGGCGGCGTCTCCATCGCCGATTCCTGGCCCGGTCCGACGAAACGAATCCCGTAGTCGCCTTCCTTCTTCACTTCGAGGGGATAGTACGTCGCGCTTCGACCGAAGTAGCCCGCCTTCTTCCAGTGATAGCCGTTGTCGCGCGTGTACCAGACTGCGACTCGCGGAATTTCCTCCGGGCGATAGCCTTCGGGCTGATGCACCATGATGACCGGCTTGCTGGTGAAGAAATGCTCGGGATCCTTCACCCGCGACTTCGGCTCGGCCTTCGGCTCATCGACCGGTCGCGTGTAGCTCGGCGCGTCGTAGGCCCACTCCGGATAGGTCTTTGCCGGATTGAACGGCGCGGGCCGATCGGAGCGCGCCTTGTCGCCATCCCGCGCGAACGGCGCCGGCCGGCTCGCACAGGAGGTGCCAAACGTCAGACCGCAAAGTCCCAGCAGAATTGCGTGCATTTGTTTTCGATCCACCATGTTCCGAACTTTCCGCACAACGCAAAGGGTTCCTTCGTGACGCGGACATATCGGTCCTGACTTGCGCGCAGCTTGACCGCTCACATGACGAAAACCTGCATGAAATCAGGAGAATGCTGCTAGCGTCGCGATCAGGAAAAATGACGAATGGCGCGGCGAAACAGCCGTGGACCATCGCTTTCAATGCTGCCCCGCGAGGTCCAGGTCGGATGGCTGGTTGAAAACAGGTTGCGCTCGGGGTGTGGCATCAGTCCGAGCACGCGGCCGGTGCGATCGGTCAGCCCGGCGACCGCGCCAATGCTGCCATTGGGGTTTTCGGGGAATGCGACCGGGCTGTTGCTCGTGCCCACATAGCGCAGCGCGACGTGACCACCCGTTTCCAATGCTGCCAGCGCGGTCTCATCGGCCACGGCAAACTTGCCTTCGCCATGCGCCACCGGGTATTCAAATTCTTCACCCGGCTCAAAAAAAATGCTGTTGGATTTTTCGGCGCGGACTCGAACCCAGCGATCTTCGTATCGCGCCGAGTCATTCACCATCAGTGTGACCGGCACATCGCAACCCGGCCCGGGGACCAGACCCGCCCGCACGAGCACCTGGAATCCATTGCAGACCCCCAGGATGCAGCCGCCGCGATCGACAAACCGGGCAATCGGCTCGCCCAGGTCGTGGGCGAACTGCCGCCCGAGGATTCGCCCACTGGCGATGGCATCGCCATGCGAAAACCCGCCGGGAATGGTCAGAACCTGAAATTGATCCAGCATCGAGGGCGTTTCGGCGAGGCGATTGACGTGCACCCGCTCGGGTGTCGCCCCGGCCATCGACCAGGCGAAGGCGGTTTCCTCGTCGCAGTTGATACCGGCAGCACGAAGCACCAGCACTCGAATGGTTGCCATTCGGGAATTGTATCAATGGTTGAATGCCGCGGGAGTAGGGACACTTCGATTGGCTAGGGTGCCACGGGCAGCTTGCTGCCCGTGCGATCTACGAGCGACCTTCAAACCCTGCCGACCTATCCCCGCCGCCCCTTCGGTGTCAGCCGCCAACTCGGATCGCTCGCCGGCTTGTTCTCGGCGACCAGTCCGGTGGGATCAAACGTCTCCTGCCACCAGAGTTCGAATGCCGCCTCTGCCTTGAGCCGGTCGGCGATGCGCTGACTCGTGTTCGGAGCGGTGATGTCCATCAGCGCCCGCTCGGGCGGACGGCGCAGACGGAAGGGCAAATCGAGCCACTGTCCCCCGTGCACGACATATAGACACGCTGTCTGGGCCGCAATCCGGCTGCCGCGCCCGCCACCAAAGTTCCGCCCGCCATCGGGCTTCGGCTTGGCCGGCTCGCGCTGCGCGACGATCCAGAGATCCAGTGACTGGCGACCTTTCGGGGCGAATGATTCGCCCTCCGGGCCGGGGTCGATGCCCACGATCAGATCGTCGACCTCCAGTTTCGTCTCCGGACTGATTTCAATCTGTGACTTGATCTTGAGCGCCGAGGCGCCCGGCAGCACGCGGGCGTCCGAGGCGTGATTCACTACGTCCGTCTTGATGCCGGTCAGCCGATCGAGCGCGGCAGGATCGCCGGCCTTGATCTGCACCAGCCTCGCCCCGCGCAGCACACCGAGCACGCCCTCGGTGCCCGGCCGTTGATCCTGAATCCAGCCCGCCAGGCTCCGCGGATAATGCTCGTTGCTCAGCATCTTTCCATTGATGGACGCAATGATGTCATCCGTACGAATGCCGGCCTCCTCCGCGGCCGAGCACTCCACGGCGTTCTGCACGCGCACCGAATGCTGAGCCTCCGGCGCAACCCGGCCCTCGGACGAGGTGTCCATGCGAATTCCAAGAAACGCGAGACTGGGCGCGCCGTTTTTCGACAAATAGATTTCCCGCACCACCTCCTTGATCCGCCGGCGCACTTCATACGAAGCGCCGCCCGCAAAGGCAGTCTTGAGCGGTTCGTAGGCCGCCACGCCATACTCCATCAATTCCTCGCTGGCCGCCTCGCGCGAGCACCACCGAGGGTCGTTCAACTGCGACACCAGCTCGGGAATCGGACGCTCCTTCGGCGGCTCGCCACTCAACACGGAGGTCGTCATCGTGACGGCCGCACAAAAACAGACTGACGTCCACAATCGAATTGGCCAGGCTGATGTCGCGATGACACTCGTCTTCATGATTACACCCCTGATCTGCTCGCTCTCATCCGTCATTCATCATTCGACAACGCCAGCGCGGCCGCGTTCTCACCGATCCATCGACACTTCCGCAGGACCACCACGAGGTATCCGGCCGCGTCCAGCTTTGCATAGGCACCGGTTCGCAGGATCGGCCCCAGGGTCTGCGCGATCAGCGCCTCCTGCATCAAATGTGGCACGGCCTTCAACTCCATCTCCGATAGACGCAGCATGTTGTCATAACTCTTCAAAAATCGCCTAGCCCGGTTGTCATCCGCCCGCGATTCCCACGCATCCAGGTTGCGCTCGCCCGAAACGAATGAAAACTGCAACACGCCGTTGGCCACGTCCAGTATGCGGGGCCCCATCCGCGCCGAATCGAAATCAATCACCGCCACGACATGCCCCTTGTCAAAGAGCATGTTGCCGGGATGCCAGTCGCTGTGAATGATTTGCGAGGCCCAACGCGACAGGCCCAGCTCCTCGACCGCCGTCGCCGCATTTTTGTAGATCTCGCGAAGATCCTTCAGCGTATCGACAATCAGTCGCTCGCGCCCTTTGGCCGACGGCAGTGACACCAGCAGCTCCGCCGTTTTCTTAAACGAACTCACCACGTGCGCCGCATTGTGATACGTCGCCGGCTCGTTTGGGGGTTGCGCATCGCATTCCGCGATCAGCCGATGGAACAATCCGAGCATCCGACCCGCCTCCGACGCCGCCACCGGGCTGGCGTCATAAGGCTGGCTGTCGATGTACTCGAACAATTCGTATACACCATCGCGGATGCGCAGAAGCGAGTCTTTGCCCTTTCGCGTATTGATCAGATGGGGTAGCGGGAAACTCCGCTCGGCCAGATAATCCTGGATCGCGTGGGCAAACGCGACGTGCTGCGGATCATCCTTACCCTTGGGTCGCCGTTTGAGCAGATAGTGGCCCCGGTCGCTCTCGATGATCAGCTTGGGCGCCCCATGCGACCCGCGCGGAAAGTCCTTCGCGGACCTGACCACGCCCAGGTCGTAATTCGACAGGGCCATGGCCAGCTCTTCCGAAGTCAACTTGTCTCGCAACGCAGACATGATGTAAATGATAGCGAACGGTCATGCAGTCCGTTCGGAATTGGGTTACGCCGGATTTGCTAACGGCTCATGGCTAAAAGCTAATGGCTTCCACTCACCCCATCGGCCTCATCGGCGGCAGCGGCCTCGGACGCGCACTTGCGGCTGAAGTCCGCGGCGAGCGCCTCGACATCGACACCCCGTTTGGCCGACCCAGCGGCCCAATCATCCGTGGACAATGGGAAGGCGCCGAAATCGCCTTCCTCGCCCGGCATGGCGAGGGCCACGTGCTGAATCCCTCCGCCGTGCCCTACCGGGCGAATATCTACGCATTGAAGTCGCTCGGCGTGCAGACCATCATCGCCAGCGGGGCGACCGGCAGCCTGCGCGAGGAGATTCGTCCGCGCGATCTGGTTGTAATCGACCAGGTCATCGACAAGACGCATCGCCGCATTGGCACGTTTTTCGACGAGCCGGGCATCGTCGCACACATCGAATTTGCCGAACCGTTCTGCCGACACATCCGCGCGACCCTGCTTTACAGCGCCAATGCAGTATCGACCACGGTCCACGATGCCGGCACGTATGTTTGCATGGAAGGGCCGGCCTTCTCAACCGTGGCCGAGAGCCGCATGCACCGCGCCTGGGGCGGCGATCTGATCGGCATGACTTGCATGCCAGAGGCCAAGCTCGCTCGCGAGGCCGAGATGTGCTACGCCATGCTGGCCCTGCCGACTGACTACGACTGCTGGCGTCCGCATGATCCAGCCGCCGACAAGCGCGAACTGCTCAAGGAGATCATCGGACACCTCGACGCGGCGACGGCGCACTCAGTTTCACTGATCAAGGCCGCAGTCAGACGGATGTCTGAGAATCCCATGCAACATTGCTCGTGCCGCGAGGCGCTTGCGTTTGCCATCTGGACGCACAGGGAGTCGATCCCCCCGGCCGCGCGGCAGCGGCTTGGGCTGATTGTAGCGCGACATTTGACTTGATGACGACTGCACTGCTGGAGGTTTCATCATGGCCAATCCGTATCCCGATGCACCCGCCGCCATTTCCGATTTGATCCCCACTTACGAACGCCAGCCGGATGAACTGGCCTCGCTGGTCGCCGGCATGACGCCCGCCCAGATGATCGCTCGACCCGTCAAGGGCCGCTGGAGCACGCTGGAAGTGCTGGCTCACCTGGCCGACAGCGACGAAGTGCTGGTCGATCGCATCAAACGGACCATCGCGATGGACAAGCCGCTGCTCATGAGTTTCGACGAAACCAAGTTTGCCGAGCGGCTCAATTACCAACAGCACGACGGCGGAGACGAACTGGCCGCACTGGCTTTGAACCGCCGACGCGTCGCCCGAATCCTGCGCGGATTGAGCGCCGAAGCCTGGTTGCGCGAGGCCGTCCACTCGGAGCGCGGCATTGTGACGCTTAAGCAACTAGTGCAAATGGCCGTCGGCCACGTCAACCACCACACGCCGTTCATCCGCGAAAAGCGGGCGGCACTTGGATTGAAATGACGGGGCTCGAGGCGTGAGCAACTCGGTTAAGCCTTTCCCTGCGGCATCACGGGACGGCGCTTCGCTGGCACCTCGATTTTCTGATCGCCGGTGAGATACTGCCCGGTCAGCGATTGCTTGCTCTTTCGAATCGAGTCGATCGACCCCTCGGCCACGACCTCGCCGCCGCGCACGCCCGGTCCCGGGCCGAAATCGACGATGTGATCGGCCGCCCGCATGGTCGCCTCGTCGTGCTCGACCACGATGACCGTGTTGCCCATGTCGCGCAGGGCGATCAGGCTCTCGATCAGCCGCTCGTTGTCGCGGTGGTGCAGTCCGATTGACGGCTCGTCCAATATATACAACACGCCAACAAGCCCCGCGCCAATCTGTCCGGCCAGGCGAATTCGCTGGCTCTCGCCGCCCGACAGAGTCGGCGCCGAGCGATCCAGCGTGAGATAGTGCAGTCCCACATTGAGCAGGAAGTCCAATCGCCCGCGAACTTCCTTGAGCACCTCATCCGCGATCAAATGCTGCACCGGCGTCAGCGCAATGTCATCCAGCGCCGCCCGCGTCTCGGCGATCGAGCGGCCCGACAACTCCGGCAGCGTCGGCCCGCGGCCTTCCTTCGCCGGCAGCCGCACTGCCAGGGCCTGTGCCGTCAGCCTCGCGCCCCTGCACTCACCGCACGGTGTTTTACGCATGTATTTTTCGTAGAAGCCGCGCACCATCGCTGACTCGGCCTTGCGATACTTCTCGCGCAGCTCGGCGATCACGCCTTCGAACGGTCCGCCATGCTTCCACACCCCGCCCGACCACTTCCACTCATAGGTGATGTGCCGATCGCCGGTCCCGAACAACAGTGCATCCCGTGCCGCCTTCGAAAGGTCCTTCCACGGACGATGCACATCAAATCCGACCGCCTTGCCCACCGCCTCGAAGATGTGCCGCCGCCAGCGGCCGATCTTGGTCCGCAGGGCGGCCACGCAGGGCGCGAAAAAGTTGAGCGTCGGATCGGGCACCAGCAGATCGGGATCGAAGTCGTACTTCTCGCCGAGTCCGTCGCAACTGGGGCACATGCCGGCCGGCGAATTGAATGAGAACATTTGCGGCGAGGGCGGCGTGAACGAAATGCCGCATGACGCACAGGCAAATTTTGACGAATAGACGCGATCGCCCTCGGCGGGCTTGTGTTTCGCGGACCGAGCTGCTTTCGCCCGACCGCGCTTCACTGTGGCTTCGCCCGCATCCGCATCGGCCGAACGCTCGCTCGCCGCGACGGGCGAAACAATCAGCGTGCCCTCGCCAACGCGCAGGGCGTTCTCCACAGCTTCTGCCAGCCGCGACCGATGATCGGCCGAGAGGGTCAGGCGATCGATGACCACCTCGATGTCATGCCGCTGGTTTTTCTCCAGCGCCGGCTGGTCGCGCAATTCGACAATCTGCCCATCGACCCGCGCTCGGACATATCCCGCGCGAATCAGGTCTTCAAACAGATCGCGAAACTCCCCCTTCTGCGCCTTGGCGACCGGCGCGAGAATCAATGCGCGAGTAGCACTTGTTTCACCCGACGATTCGGCGCTCGAAAACGTCGAGAGAATCCCCGCCACGATCGTCTCGCGCGACTGCGCGCTGATCGGCTTGCCACACCGCGTGCAGTGCTGAATGCCGATCCGGGCATACAGCACGCGCAGAAAATCCTGAATCGCCGTCACCGTGCCCACCGTGCTACGCGGGTTCCACCCGGTCGATTTCTGCTGAATGGCGATCGAAGGCGACAACCCGGTGATGGCGTC
>CAYXEY010000119.1:0-11012 GCA_964464105.1 uncultured Planctomycetaceae bacterium | reverse complement strand
TCCGGAGCGGTTCACGGCGATGCTGCCGGAGAAGACGCAGGTCTTTACGCCGTATGGGGCGACTGAGGCGCTGCCGATTGCGTCGATCGGCAGCGATGAAGTGCTGCGTGAGACGCGGCACGAGACGGCACGGGGCATGGGGACGTGTGTGGGTCGCCCGGTGCCGGAGGCGCGGGTGAAAATCATTCGCATCAGCGATGAACCGATTGGAAACTGGCAGGGTTCGGCCCAACGCACACTCGCACGGGCAGGCGAGCTGCCCGTGGCACCCCAATCTGGCGGGCCGCCCGTGGCACCCGTGGACGAATTGCCGTGCGGCGAAGTGGGCGAAATCATGGTGACCGGTCCGATGGTGACGCGAGAGTATTTGAATAACGATCAAGCCAACGCGCTGCATAAGGTGCGTGACGCCGAGGGGACGATCTGGCATCGCATGGGCGACGTCGGACGGTTCGACGAGCACGGCCGCCTTTGGTTCTACGGACGAAAGGCCCATCGCGTAGTGACGGCGACCGGCACGCTCTTCACGGAACCGGTCGAGGCTATATTCAATCAGCATGCCGCGGTGTTTCGATCGGCGCTGGTGGGTGTGGGTGAGCGACCGAATCAAATGCCAGTGGTGTGCGTCGAGGTCGATGAGGATGCGGGCGCGTGTCCTGAGCTGGAGAAGGAACTTGCGGCACTCGCGGCAGCGAACCCCGTCACACAAGGCATCACGCGCTTCCTGCGGCATCCGAAGTTCCCGGTGGACATCCGGCATAATTCGAAGATCTTTCGAGAGAAGCTTGCGGTGTGGGCGGCGGAGAGAATGGCGAATAGCGAGAAGAGCCGGCCGGAATGAACGGAGCCGGGATGTCCTCACCCCATTCGAATGCGCACGAAGACGACGACACATTCACGTTCGACATCCTCACCCCAACCCTCTCCCTCAAGGGAGAGGGAGTTAGATGGACCGGCGTGAGTACACACTCGTTCTGAACCGCTATCGAATTGCAATTGCTCGCGCCATCGACTCCTTGTCTAATCTGGCATGCTCACAGAACCGCTAATGGCGGGACAATCGGCGCTGGTCACCGGCGGGGGCGGCTTCCTGGGGAAGGCCATCATCGAGCGGCTGGTGGCGCGCGGGATGCGCGTGCGCAGCCTGGCGCGGGGGGACTATCCCGAGCTTCGCAAGCTGGGCGTTGAAACCATGCGCGGCGATCTCTCGATCGCGGCGGCCGTGGCCGATGCGGTGCGCGGCGTCGATGTCGTGTTTCACGTCGCGGCCAAGGCGGGCGTGTGGGGGCGGTATGCCGAGTATTACGAAACCAACGTGAGCGGCACACGGGCGGTGCTGCTGGCCTGCAAGGCCCACGGTGTACGACGACTGGTGTATACAAGTTCGCCGAGCGTGGTCTTCGACGGCCGCGATCAGGCCGGCGTGAACGAGTCGGCGCCCTACTCGAATCATTTCCTCGCGGCCTATCCGATGACCAAGGCCGAGGCTGAGCGGATCGTGCTGGCCGCGAATGGACCTGAGTTGGCGACCGTCGCGCTGCGTCCACACCTGATCTGGGGGCCGGGCGACAACCACCTCGTGCCGCGCATTCTCGCGCGCGGCAACGCGCTGCGCCGTGTTGGCAAGCTTAACCCCTTGGTTGACAGCGTCTACATCGACAACGCCGCGGATGCGCACATCCTGGCGGCCGAGCGCCTGCAGCCGGGGAGTCCGATCGCGGGAAAGGCATACTTCATTTCCAATGGCGAGCCGCGACCGGTGTGGGATCTGATCAATGCGATTCTCGCGGCGGGCGGCAAACCGCCGGTCACGAAATCCGTGCCGCGCTGGCTGGCGCGTGCGGGTGCATGGTGGATTGAGACATTGCACCGCCTTCGCAAGCGGCGCGATGAACCGCGCATCACGCGATTCGTTGTTTCGGAGCTGTGCTCCGCCCATTGGTTTGACATTTCCGCTGCCCGGCGTGATCTGGGCTATTCGCCTACCATTTCCATTGATGAAGGCCTGCGCCAGCTAGCCCAATGGTTGAAGACGAAGGGTGCTCAGTGAACCACAAATTCGCGGGCCTGAATCTGTCGCCGTGCGCCATCATTGGTATGGCCGCCAGCGTTGCTGCATACTTCGGTGCGACCTCGGAGGTGTTGGCCGGTGACAAATCATCGGCCTCGACCGTCAAATCCGACGAGACGGTCATTCTCTTTCCCACGGTCGCACATCTTCCGAAAGGCGCCGATCACTGGGACGTCTCGTTGCATGGGTGGATCTTCGAGCAGCGGCACTTTGCAACCCTGCGAGACTGGTGGTCGAACTTGTCGGCCGACGACGATGAACTGAGCGAGGAGATCGACGACGAGGATTCGCGTGAGCAGGCAACTTCGATGCCGACGTCCGGTCCTGATGCAAAGCCCCGGTTGCGCAAGCGCGACATCTTGAAAAAACGCTCGCACTACTTCCTGGTGGACAACGAGCGCGGCAAGCGGATCGCGATCGAGCTGGCGGGTGACGTATTTATTTCGGATGGATCGCAACCCAATGGTCATTTCCAGGGAACGGCAAGAGTCGAGCGAAGAGTCGTTGAAAGCCGTCGCCCCAACCCGAAGCCCGGCGACGCGGCGCGAGACATACTCATCCCCATTCGAGTCGATCTGGACGACGACGACAATCGAATTTTTGCGTCGGATGTCTATTTCCTTCGCGACGACGGCATCAGCGTCATTTCAGACATCGACGACACCATTAAGATCACCGAGTGCACCAGCAGGCGGGCCTGCACGCGAAACACGTTCCTCCTGCCGTTCCGTACCGTGCCGGGCATGGCCGAGCTTTATGCCGATTGGGCCAGGCAGGGGGCGACGATCCACTATGTCTCCGCCTGCCCGTGGCAGTTGTATGAACCGCTGCGGACATTCATGGCCGAGTCCGGCTTCCCGGGCGGCCCGATGGTGATGAAGACATTTCGCTGGAAGGATCGGTCGATCTTCGACCTGTTCGATTCGCCGGAAGACTTCAAGCTGCAGCACGTCGGCGGGATCATCGAGCGATTTCCCAAACGGCGATTCATCCTGGTAGGAGACTCGGGTCAGAGCGACCCAGAGGCCTACGGCGCGATCGCCCGTCGTTTTCCCGATGCGGTCAAGTACGTGCTGATTCGCGATGTCGGTGGCACCCAGGAGCGGCTGCGTGCCGCGTTTCGCGACGTGCCGCCCGGGCGATGGCAGGTGTTCAAAGACCCGAGTGAAATCGAGCGAACGCTGCTGCAGTTGACCGCGACGCAACCTCCCGCGCGGCGACAGTAGCGCATTTCCCTGCCCGCATTCGCTATTGAGATCGCTTGCACTCCTGCCCCATTTAGACCTAATCGAAGATCGAAGAAAGGGAGATTCGGTTGATACGTTGTGCCTGCCATGGCAAACGCCCGGCGAAAGTGGTTACGACCATTCCTGTCGATAGGGCTTGTTCTGCTATCCGTGATTGTCGTCTTTTTACTGGGCGAGCATCAGGCTCTTCGCCGCTGGTTTTCGTTTGCCGCCTACGCCAATGCGGTTGATCATTGGAGCTTTGTTCATGCCGGGCATCTGCTGCCGGATGAACTCGGCCGCCTCGAACGTGAATGGAATGGGTCCGATCGTTGCATGCAGCCGCTTCCTGCTCCACCGACCTACACCCATCCGATCTATCGTCCGCCGATGGGAGTTCTGGGCGGTCCCTTCCTGGTGGTGATCGAGCCTGAGCCGAAGGGGGTTGCCTATCCGATACGGCATTTGGTTTATGCCCGATCGGATGGAATGGGTGTGCGCATGGCTCGTGCATGGAGCTGGGATTTGGAGAACTTGATTGCCATTGATGACGCGCTGCGTGCGGCAAGCACGCGGTCGAAATCGGTCAATACGTCTCAGCCTAAAACGAGCCAAGCTGGCAGATGATCGAGCAACCTGTTCTGTACTCATAGCGGTGTAGCGTCACTTCACGCCCGCTTCGCGAAGAATGCGTGGAAGTGCTTTCGACTTCCATTTCCGCAGAAATGTCTCCACCGCCGCAGCGTCCTTCTTGGCCGCCTCGCGCAGCGCCCAGCCGACAGCCTTCTGCACCATGAGGTGTTCATCGCCCATGAGTGGATCGCATACCGACAGCGTGAGGGCAACGTTGCTCCGCCCACCCTGGTTGAGGGATGTCGTGGTGGCCAGCGCAAACCGGCGTCGCCAATGATTCGGCGAGGCGGTCCAGGCCAGCAGGTCGGAGGCGAGGTCGAGATTACGGGCCACAATCGGCGCGGCGATGTTCTTCGACAACTGGTCGCACACCTCCCAGTTGTCGATCGAGTCGATCCACCGATTGATGCTCGGCCAGATGGACGCATTGATTGTCCGCTTGAATCGCTCAAGTACGGCCTGAGCGAAGAGCATCTCCTCGCGGCAGGGCTTGTCGCAGCAGGCGTCGCACAGGGCGCAGGCGGCGCCGAGATCCAGGTCCGGATGCTCGGAGCGGAATACCCGGGCCAGTTCGCGGATGACCGGCACGCGCACACCCATGACCCGCGAACCGGTGGGCACGAGTTCGCGAATTTTCTCGGCGTAGGCAGGCTCGATCCGCGCCGCGAGCCGCTTGCGTACTTCGGCCAGCCGGTGAGCAGTCGCCGCCGTTGAGGTTCGGGTCCGCACTGGCGCCGTTCCGAATTCCTTCGATTTTCCGGCTTTTTTCATGTCTTTGCCTTTTCCAATGCCGCGCCGCGCGGCTCTATTTAGCCGTCAGCGCGTACACGAAATTCGCGGTAGTTGTTGGCCAAACGGCCGGTTCGTCAAGATGAGCGCGAAAAAAAACTGCATAAATTAAGGGTTTTTGTTGTTGCACACCGAAGAAATGGGTACATTCCCGCGAGAATCGGCCGTGTGTTGCGGCTGAACACAGTGTGGAATGTGGTCAACCAGAAGGAGGACCCATGGCCAAAAATGCAAAGACGATGAGTAAATCCGCCCTGATCGGCCACCTGGCCGAGGAGAACGAAATGACCAGAAAACAGGTCATCTCGTTCATGGACACACTCATCAACACCGCCTACAAGAACGCGAAGAACGGCTTCACCTTCCCCGGCATCGGCAAGCTCGTGCTGGTGAATCGCAAGGCCCGAATCGGCCGAAACCCGGCTACCGGCGAGTCGATCAAGATTCCCGCCAAGAAGGTCGTGAAGTTCCGCGTGGCCAAGGCCGCGAAGGACGCGATCCTCACCAAGTAATCGAGCGATTCGCAGCCCCGCGGGCCCCAGGAGCGGACGGGCGCGTGTCAACCGTCACAGCAGCACCGCCGCCCTGATGAAAGCGCCATAACAGAATTCCGCCCGCATGGGCTTCGCCCGAAACAAGAAACGCCCCGCCGACACGAACTGTCCGGCGGGGCGTTTTGCGTTTTCCCGTCCGATTTCATTGACGCGGTTCGTCTATTCCAAGGGATCGAGCATTTGCAAATGCCGCGCTGAGCGAACAGAATAATGACGAATCAACCGCAATTAGAGCCTCAAAGGAGGAACTTTCATGGATGCCCAACGCATCGGACGGGTTCGCAACGCGATGAAGGCCGCCGGGCTTCGCGCCCTGCTGCTGACCAATCCCAAGAACGTGCGCTATGTGACTGGCGCGCGGGCCATGATGTTCGACATGGTGCAGCCGTTCAACGATCTGGAGTATTTCGCGCTGGTCCATCCTGATCGTGTGGACATCCTCTGCGACGGTCGCTACTTCAACGGAGCCAAGGCGTTTCCCGGCGTAACGCCGCAACTGCTGGAAGCGCCGACCTCGGCGGCGGTCATCGGCAAGAAAGTGCGCGAGCTGGTCGGCGAGGCCAAGTGCAGCGTGGGATTTGAGGAAGACGCGCTGATTCACCGCGACGCGAAGGAGCTCATCAGCGCGATTCCCGAGTACGAGTGGCGGCCGGCCGACCAACTCATGGCCCGGTTGCGGGTCATCAAGACACCGGCCGAATGCGACCTGATCCGCCAGGCCCAGGCCATTACCTGCGAGGCCTTCAACCACATTGCCGGGTATGTCCAGGTCGGCATGACCGAGCAGCAGGTGGCGGCCGAGATTGAAGACTACATGCGCGAGCATAGCGAGGGGAACAGCTTTCACCCCATCGTGGCCTTCGGCGCGACCGGGGCCAATGCTCACTGCACGCCATCGGCTACGCGCAAGCTGGAGAAGGGTCAGCTCGCCCTGGTCGACTTCGGCTCGATTTACGGCGGCTACTGCGGCGACCTCACCCGCATGATCTGCATGGGCAAGGCCAACGCACGACAGCGCGAGGTCTATGACCTCGTGCTGAATGCCCAGCTCGCCTGCCTCGCCGCGATCAAGCCGGGCGTGACCACCGGCTCGCTCGACGCGGTCTGCCGCGATTACTTCAAGGCCAACAACTGTGCCGAGGCCTTTATCCACGGCACCGGACACGGCGTGGGCCTGGCCATACACGAAGATCCGCGGCTCAAGCAGAAGTTCGAGACCCTGGTCGAGCCGGGAATGGTCTTCACCGTCGAGCCTGGCCTGTACTACGAAGGCTGGGGCGGCATTCGAATCGAGGACATGGTGATCGCGACCGAGACGGGTCATGAGAATATCACCAAGTCTTCGAAGGAGTTGGTGGAGTTGGATGTTTGAAATTGGGGCGCAAAGGCGCCAAGGTACGAAGTAAGAAGACCGCCCCGAAGCGCAACCAAGATTGCGCTTTGCGGGGCGATTTCATTCGAGATTGTTTGACAGATTCAGCTACATGAGGAATCAATGAAGCACTTTTTCAGCACATTGGGCGTCTTAACGGTTTGCTGCCTGTTAACCGGCTGCAGCGGCGGACGGGGTGGGGTCAATATCGAAAAGATTGAGAGCGCGGCGGCGCTGAAGTCGCGTCTGGATGCCGGCACGATTACGGCTGTCGACACGCTCGACGACGCGCATTTCAACGAAGGCCACATCCCCGGGGCCACGCACTGCGACTACGAGAAGATGTCGGTCAACTGCCTGCCTGCTGACAAGGCCACGCCGCTGGTGTTCTACTGCGCGGGCGGCCTCTGTCCGGTCAGCCGCATGGCTGCGGATAAAGCCGTGGGTTACGGCTATACAAAGGTCGCAATCTTCGAAGGCGGCATTCGCGGCTGGAAGGACGCCGGCATGCCGGTCGAAAAGGGCGTGAAGTAGACGGCAATCTCAGCGACCCGCATTCGACAGACGCCCGTCAGCATCCTCCTCCAAGGAGGAGCTGGACCATCCCGTTGATATCGAAGCCGTCGAGGAATCCTACTTAGGTTTCGTTGGCGCAACCGCAACCCGACGCATCAGGGCCTTCGCGATCGGCCCGAATGGTAAACCTGAGCGGAATGCATCCCTCAATCGGCCTGCATCGCGCCCGGCTGCAAGCCTTGCGGCTGCTGAATCGGTGCGAGTCCGCCACCGGTCTGGTGATTCAGGAACGCCTCGATCGTCCGCAGTACGCGGGCCCGCTGGTTGGGATCGGTTCGCCCGCCAATCGCGTTTTGATTGATCCCTCCGAAGAAATGCAGCAGCGGAAGGCCCGCGGCCAGATCTTCGGGATAACCGTTGAAAATAAAGCTCCGATCGCGAATGAACTGGCGATCCAGCTCCCATTGCCGCTGCTCGCGTGCCGTCGCCGGGTAGGGGGCATAGAAGTCAGGCACGCTGACGACCAGATCGCTGATGTCGTAGATGGCGGTCGTATAGGTCTGGCCGTCGGCGCCAGTGAACGACGCGCTTTCGTAGACCACGCCATCGCGATACTTCGCGCGGCGGCGCGTCTTCTCGGCAAAATCCGACGGATACGTCAGGTCGGTGGTCGGCGGAATCATGTCCTCGCCGCCCGATCGCATCAGCACATCGGCCCTGCTCTGAAGCAGGGCGGCCTCGACGGATCGATCATAAACATGCTGATCGTTGTCATACATCTCAACGCTGCGGCTCTCGGACATTTCGGCGGTTGTGACGGGCTGCGGGTCGGCCGTTGGAGGCGTGTAGGGAATCGGAGCCGCGGCGGCCGGCGCCTTCGGATCGACCGGCGTCATTTCGACGGTGTCGCCGAGGGTGAGTGTGTCATCGACCTGTCGCGATCTGCTGACCTTGCGATCGGCCCGTCTAATCGAGTTTTGCGTGTCCTTGATCTGCTGACGATAGATGCTCACGTCCACATCGGGCGGAAGGTTGTCGAGCGTCATCTTGGCGCTGTTGACCTTGGCCTTGGCCAGGGCGACGTTGCCCTCGCGGACGGCAGCGCGAGCCTGGACCAGCCTGATCCGCACATCTGCGAGCGTCTGCTGCACACGTGAGGCGTGCTGCTTTTCGATCAGGTCAAGTGCCTCCCGATCTTCCGCGGTCATGCGACCCGCGGCGCGGCGGGCGATTAACAGGCGCGAATAGTTGCCCTGGTCGGACGGCGCGAGGCGATAGGCTTTTTCATACAAAGCGATCGCGACTTCGTATCGCTTCTGCGACACGAACTTGTCGGCTTCCTTGGAGAGCCGCAGCGCTTCCGCGGCGTCCTCGGGCGTCGTTGCCTGAACGGCTAGACCGCCATCGTTGGATTGCACCGTCATCGTGACGGACTGCGCCAAAGCCGGCGGTACGACCAGCGCCGTAATGGTCAACGCGTACAAGACAGAATTCGTGCGGGGCATAATCGGGCTCCTCGGGTGGGTGGGACCAACTGGCTTAGGACCCCGGCGGGGTGAGGCTTGTGGGTGGGACAAATGGGTCCGCCAATAGGGCGATCGCATTCATCTACGCACAATTGTTACCGGGCGGGGGTGTCGCGGTCAAGCTGGCGCCCGTAATTCCATCATCGACAGGATGATAGTCGCATTATTTGTGGACCCGCGACTCCGCAAATGGTTGGTGGTTTTCGGGTTTCCAGGCCGCCTTGCGGGGCGCAGCCGGTGCCCGACAATAGGCGACATGTCCCATGCCGCGCCAAGTTCCTGCGAGCTGACCCTGCGGGTGCGTTACGCCGAGAGCGACCCCATGGGGTTCTTGCATCACTCCAAGTTCTTTGAGTACTTCGAGATGGGTCGAACCGAGCTGCTGCGACTGGCTGGGTTTGTGTACCGCGACCTGGAGGCCGCCGGGGTCTTGTTTGCCGTGGCCAAGGTGGAATGCCGCTTCCGAGCCCCGGCCCACTACGACGATGTGCTGACGCTTACAACTCGCATTGAAAGGATCACGCGGTCCAGAATTGACCACGTTTACACGCTTCGCCGCGGCGACACGCTCATCTGCGAGGCCGCCAGCACCCTCGCGTGCATTAACCGCGAGGGCAAGCTGATCCCCATTCCGGATGAGATCTTCGACAAGGCCCAGGCCGGCATGTCGTCTTCGAATTGAAAGCGCGGGGGGCCACTGCTTGTTATTCCTGTTTGTCGCCATAGGACTCTTCACCTTCGCCTCGGCGCTCTATGGGATTCTCACCCAGGTGCAGCTGCTGGCGATCATCCGCAATGGCCGCGCCACCGCGGTCGATCTGGCGATCTATCTTGGACTGGATTCGCTCGACGAACTCGATCAGCTTCGCCAGGAGCAGCCGGACTTGCTGCGCGTCGTCCCCGGCCCACCGGGAACTTATGAGCATGTCGAGTTCACTTTCAGCTCGCGGCGCGTCAAGGCCCTGCGGCGATTAGGACCGATGTCCTGGATTGAAGGGCTGCCGGTGCGGATGGTGTCCGTCGTGCTGCTGCTGGCGGCGCTGGTGCTGGGCCATGAGCGGACCGCCGGATGGTGGGTGCTCTTCGCGGCTGTGGCCGTGGAGGCGGCGCGGTGGATCGTGACGCGCGCGCAACGCGGCTCGCGTCAGGAGGCCGCCGATACCGCGGTCGGTGAACCCATTTACGAAAATGAAGAAGCAGCGCCAGTTGCGGCGGCGCTTGCGCCGGCACCGCCACAGGAGGAGCCCGAGCAGGAACAGTTTGGCGAGCCGATCTATGAAGAAGACGACCCCGGTGCTTTCGCCGAGGCGGTCGGCGATCCCGATGAGGATGCAATCGGCATCGCCGAGCCGGCGCCGATCCTGCGCACTTTCACGACAATCGTCATATTGCGACACGCCTGGCGTCCGGCGGAATCGCCGATTGTCGGCGGCCTTCGCCGGGCAGGGCAGCGCGATGCCGTCGGCGCGTCGGCCCGCGGGG
Organism: uncultured Planctomycetaceae bacterium; assembly: GCA_964464105.1. Taxonomy (GTDB): domain Bacteria; phylum Planctomycetota; class Phycisphaerae; order UBA1845; family UTPLA1; genus CAYXEY01. The sequence continues at coordinate 843 of CAYXEY010000119.1, read as the reverse complement.
GCGACCCTGAGCGGGTGCGGATCAAGTGCTCCGAGATCATCGTGAACGTGGTCAACCATCCCACTCGGGTCGATACCGCCACGCTGGAGTTCGCGACCAGCCAGTCATGGAATTGGCCCGAAGCGGCATCAGCCACGGTGGGACATGCAGCTCACCTGACCGTGGCCACCAGCTTCGGCCCCGATGCGCGGCTGACCGACATCGTGCGATTGCATCATCGGGCCCATCTGGCGGTGTCGGAATTCGCGCCGACCATCGCGGTGCTGTGGCCCTCGGCTGGTAAATTGACGCCAGTCGATGACATCGCCGGACTGGCCCGCGCGGACGCTGGATTGCTCGAATCATGCGTCACGTTTCGCGCCTTCGCTGACCGTGACGACGCCGGGGCATCGGGCCAGATCATCGACACGGTCGGCCTCGCCGGGTTGGGCCGGCCGGACCTGGAGTTGCACACGCCCACTTCGCCGACCGAGGAGGCGTCGGCAGCACTGTCCGACCTGGCTGATCGGTTGTTGCATGGCGAGCATCCGCCCGCCGATGAGGCGAGCATGGAGTGGCCGGGATTGGGGAACGTGGCTATGCATCGACAAAAGTCACAATTCGAACCGGCCCGTGACGTTGTTCGAATTGAACCGGCGTAAGCCGATCATGAACTCATTGAATTCCAGGCCGTGTTTTCAGAATGCCAATTCGATTTAGAACGGCTCCCGGATGAAAAGACGTTGGAGTGCCACTGCTTCAAGCAGTGCGAGCGTGAGTGGATGCAACCGGTAGACCGATAGCTTGAAGCACCCTATTCTGTGCCGTTCACGCGAATCTTGTTCCACAACGAAATCCACTCTT
>CAYXEY010000118.1:0-11052 GCA_964464105.1 uncultured Planctomycetaceae bacterium | reverse complement strand
ACCCGCTCCAGCATGCCGGCGATGCGCCCCAGCTCGGTGTTCATTCCGGTTGCAATGACGATTGCCGATGCCTTGCCCGTCGTGACGGAGGTGCCCGCGTACAGCATGTTGCGGCGGTCGCCAAGCAGCGTTGCGGGCGGAATTATTACGGCAGACTCTTTTTCCACGGGCACCGATTCACCGGTGAGTAATCCCTCCTGCGCACTTAACCCGAAGGACTCGACCAGGCGCGCGTCGGCCGGCACCCGATCGCCCGACTCGAGGTGGATGACGTCCCCCGGAACTAGTTCCGATGCGGGAATCGTGTGTTCGCGGCCGTCACGATTGACGCGACAAGTTGGGGCGGAGAGTCTTCTCAGTGAGGCCAGGGCCCGTTCGGCCCGCTCCTCCTGGAGGAAGCCAATGATTCCGTTCAGTAACACGATCGCCAGAATGGCGACGGCTTCGGGCCATTGACCCAATGCACCGCTGATCAATCCGGCGACCAGCAGCAACCCCACCAATGGCGATTTGAATTGTCGAGCAAGCCTGCGCCACAGCGGCGGGGGCGGTGCCTCGCGGAGTGCGTTTCGCCCATGTTCATGCCTGCGGGCGGCAATTTGTTGAACTGTCAGTCCTGATTCGGTTGAAGTTTGAAACCGCCGCAGAACCTCGTCGCAAGAGAGTGCATGGGGTGGAGCCTCGGCGTTCGTGCTGGTCGCGGTCATCTGGCCGGCCTTGCTGAGGGCAGCACGTGTTTTCACTGCGGCTGACACACGGCGTGCACAGTTCTGGCGATGGCAACCCTCGTATCGGCTGTCTGAGACCCGAATGATCGTGTCGGCCAAGAAGCCTAATTAATGATTGCAGTTGCAAGTGCACGCCGGAATCGGCGTATCCCTGAGATCTTCAGTCGAATTACCTGAGCCAGATGGCGGCGCGGGTGTTCCGCCCGGGTTCGGGCTTCTCGAAGCCATCAATCAGGACTCGCCTGATACTGCGCGGCTGCCGCGCGCGTCAGAATTCAAATGGACGGGCCAGGGGGACGTGTCAAAGGCAATTCAGGAGGCCGGCCCATGGCGCGCAAGACGATTCAACATGACGTGAACGTATCCGTCGGTGACATGCAATTATCGGCGACGCTGGCGGTGCCGCCGGACGCCCGCGGGGTGATTCTCTTCGCCCACGGCAGCGGCAGCAGCCGGCACAGCCCGCGAAACCGCTTCGTGGCCGGCGTGCTCCAGGAGGCCGGTTTTGCCACATTACTACTGGATTTGATGACGCCTGAAGAAGAGCGGGTCGATGCCTACACCGGTCATCTGCGATTTGACATCGAGTTTCTCGCGGATCGATTGGGAGCGGCGACGGAATGGGCGGGCCGGCAGCCCGGTCTTCACGAATTGTCATTTGGCTACTTCGGCGCCAGCACCGGCGCGGCCGCGGCCTTGGTTGCCGCCAGCCGACTTCCCCATGTGATTCAGGCGGTTGTCTCGCGCGGCGGCCGGCCGGACCTTGCCGGAAGCGCCTTGACGGCCGTCCGTGCGGCCACGCTTTTGATTGTTGGCGGCGCGGACACGCCAGTCATTCCATTGAATCGACACGCGCTGAAATTGTTCGCCGCGCACGCGAAGCGGTTGGAGATCGTTCCGGGCGCGACCCACCTGTTTGAGGAGCCGGGTGCACTCGAAAAGGTGGCGACGCTCGCCCGCGACTGGTTCGAAGAATATCTGGTCGAGAGCGATGTCCGCGTGGCTGATGCGCGGGCGTGGTAGTGCAGAATGTGAAAAGGAGATTCCCATGACAAGGTCACATTGTGGTCGAGATGCGGCGAAGTTCTTCGCGGGCTTGGCGGCAGGCGAGACCCTGGGGCATTGGATGCTCGGTCTCCTGGGCACGGATTTGTTTCCCATCGCGATCGGGCGATTCACGTTCACCAGTGGATGGAACACCTTCGCGATGATCCTCTGGCCGGTGGCGCTGGCGGCGCTGGTGTATGCGGGATGGATCATGAAGGAGCGGCCCGAGGTTCCCTCGGCCCCGCCGACGCATTCCGCGCCGGCATGATTGGGTGAGTGAGAGAGTCCGACAGGAGGCGTGCGATGCTCAGGCTACGCGATCCCATGGCAGCGCGAACCGCGCGCAACGCGGATGAACTGGCGGCGGTCATCCGCGAGTTGCATATCCCGTTGCATGATGCCGGTGATCTTGACCCGCTCATGGAGCGCATCGGCAATGCCCGGTATGTGCTCCTCGGCGAGGCGTCGCACGGCACGTCAGAGTATTACACGTGGCGCAGCCGGATCACGACGCGCCTGATCCTTGAAAAAGGATTTTCATTCATCGCCGTCGAAGGTGACTGGCCCGACTGCTATCGCGCCAACCGGTACATCAAGAATCTGAGGGCTTCGGGGGAGAGCGCTCGCCAGGTGTTGCACACATTCGATCGTTGGCCGACCTGGATGTGGGCCAACAGGGAGATCGTCGCGCTGCTGGAATGGCTGCGGGCGCACAACCGCGACCTTCCGCCGGAGGATCGAGTCGGCTTCTACGGCCTCGACGTCTATTCACTCTGGGACTCACTGCACACGGTGATGAAATATGTCAGTCGCGACGGGCAGGTTCAGCGCGCGGCCAGAGCGGCGCTGGATTGCTTTCAGCCGTTCGGGGAGGACGCCATTACCTATGCACGCGCGACCGCCATGGTTCCGCACTCCTGTCATGCCGAGGTGACCGACATGCTGGCCGAGGTCCGCCGATCGGCCCCGCGATTTGGAGGCGACGGTCGCGAGGGGTCTTTCGACGCCGAGCAGAACGCGTTGATAGTCAGGAATGCCGAGGAGTACTACCGCACCATGATCCTGGCCGACGAGCATTCCTGGAATATCCGCGACCGGCACATGGTCGAGACGCTCGAACGGCTGATGAGCTTCCATGGCCCGCACGCCAAGGCCATCGTGTGGGAGCACAACACGCATGTGGGTGATGCCCGGGCAACGGACATGGCCGCGCATGGCATGGTCAACGTGGGTCAACTGGTCCGCGAGGGGCATTCGCAGGACGACGTTGCGATCATCGGGTTCGGCTCGCACCACGGGACCGTGATCGCCGGCCGGGAATGGGGCGCGCCCATGGAGCGCATGCGCGTTCCGAATGCATGGGAGGGGAGCTGGGAGGATGCCTTCCGGCGCACGGGCAGGGGCGATCAGTACCTGTTGCTCAAGCCGTCGGCGCCGGACATTTTTCTTGAGTCGCGCGGGCACCGGGCGATTGGCGTGGTGTATGACCCGCACCGCGAGCGGTATGGCAACTACGTGCCAACCGTCCTGCCGCGGCGGTATGACGCATTTGTCTATTTGGAGGAGACGCGGGCATTGCATCCGCTGCACCTGGAGCCGCATGCGGGGCACGATCCGCCGGAAACGTACCCCTGGGGCGTCTGATGCTGCAATCGCGAGGCACCGGCAGATTGAGGTGACATCATGATCGATCGAATTACGCAATTCGCGAATCGAACCGACGCCGGGCGGCATCTGGCGCAACGACTCCTGCATTTGAAGCGCGAGAAGCCGGTGGTTCTCGCGCTGCCGCGAGGCGGCGTTGTCGTGGGTTACGAGATCGCGAAAGCCCTGGACGCGCCACTGGACATCATTGCTGTCCGCAAGATCGGCGCGCCATGTCATCCCGAATATGGAATCGGAGCGCTTGTCGATGGCGATGAGCCGGAGGTCGTGCTGGATGACCGTACGATCCAGTCTCTCGGCATAACCCCGCAGGTGCTCAAGGCGCGTATTGACCCCGAACTGCTCGAACTCCATCGACGGGAGCGCTTGTATCGCGGCGACGAACCGCGCACCAATGTGCGCGGACGGACCGTCATTGTGGTCGATGACGGAATCGCGACTGGGTCGTCCGTTCGCGCGGCCCTGCGAGCGCTGCGCCGCGGTCATCCTGAGAGGCTCGTGCTGGCGACGCCCGTCGCCCCGCCTCAGACGCTGGCGTCACTGCGCAGCGAGTGCAACGACCTGTTTTGCCTGCTGGCGCCGGACGAGTTTCATGCCGTGGGCGAGTTTTATGATGACTTCACGCAGACCAGCGATGCCGAGGTCATTGGATTGCTGCGCCAGGCCCGCGAATGGAGCGGCGGTGTCGAGTGTCTGCCCGTGGCGATGGCGCGAAAGGAATCATCATGACGCCGCTCATTCGCAACATTCTGTGGCCGACCGATTTCTCGCCCCTGTCACTGGCGGCTGCTGATGCAGCGCTCCACCTGGCGCGTCGAGTTGGCGCCAGACTGCACGTCGTTCACGTCGCGCCGATCATGGTTCCTGACAGCACCATTGCCCTGGAGACTGGAGGCGATCTGCTCGCCTACCAGGTTGATACGCGAACGCCGGCCACAAAGGAATTGAACCGTCTTGTTGACTCGTACCTGAATAACGACCCATCCATCATTCGCGGCGTGCGCGTTGGCGTGCCGTGGTTTGAAATCTGCGAATACGCCCGATCCGCCTCAATTGACATCATCGTGATTGCGACGCACGGCCGAACCGGGCTCAAGCATGTGATGCTCGGCAGCGTCGCGGAGCGCGTCGTGCAACATGCGGCATGCCCGGTCCTTGTTGTCAAAAGCTTTGAGCTGGCTTCAATCGCTTGAATCAGGAGTAGAGCCATGATCATCAATCCCAGGCGAATACTCTGGCCGACTGATTTTTCCCCGCTGTCTCTCAAGGCCGCCGAGTATGTGAACGGCTTCCGCAACATCTTCGAGGCCGACGTTCACGTGATACACGTCTGTCAGCCGGTAGCAGCGACCGCGGTCGCGGTCCCATTCACCGGCGGTATCCCCGTGGACGTTCCCCAGGCCGAGCTGCTCGGTTCAGCCACTGCCCACCTCAAGCGCTTGTGCAACGAAGTGTTCCACGGAGACAAACGCGTCACTTTCGAGGCCCTGAGCGGCAACCCCTGGCTCGAAGTGTGCAAATACGCGGAGCGCTCCAACATCGACCTGATCATCGTGGCTACGCATGGCCTGACCGGGCTGAAGCACGTGTTGCTCGGCAGCGTCGCGGAGCGCATCGTGCAGCACGCCGCCTGTCCGGTGCTCGTCGTGAAGAGCCTTGAGCGGGGCTTCGCGGGGGGATGAGTGGATACCGCGTGCGCCCGCCGATTGCCATGTGCGGGCACCGCAATTAATACCAAAGATGAAATTAATTAGCAGCCCCTCAGGCTGAAGCGGGTTGACCGGATAAGTATTTTGCCAACTGGCTCAACACCGTTCGCTCCTCAGAGGACACGTGACCGGGCATCCCCAATAGCTTCCGCAACTTGCCCGGCGCCTCAGCCACCTCCTCGCATAACGCGATCATTTTCGTGGTGCGCAGTTCTGCTTCACCCGGGGGCAGCACGGAAATCGCCGCCCTGATCGCTTCAACCGCGAGACGATAGACGTCATCGGCCGGGCGTTTCTCCAGCCATTGCATGAGCAGCGTCATATCAGGTGAACCGGCCGCAATGCCGCGCGCCTCGGCGATACGAATAATCGTCTCGCGTTCGGCGTCGCTGACGCCCCCATCGGCCCAGGCCACTTTGACGAGCGGCGACAAGACAAAGGCCGCGCCGGTATCCAACGTCACCCCCAGCGACATGATCTGTTCCAGGAGCCCGCGGTTATCGACCTGGAGTTTCTCCGCCAGCGCTTTGACAACTTCGCTGAGCGTCGCCTGTTGGCGCAATCTCTCAAGCAGAACTGCATCATGTTTGTGGAAATAAACCGCCTCATTGGCCTGTCCGCGCTTATGGAGAATGTCTCTTTGTGTGTACTTTGTTTCAATCTGGCTCATGGTGTTTCCTCCATCATCCGGGTGGGCATGTTGGGAGATCAGCCGGGCAAAGCTGTACAAACTCACTCAGCCATGACCGTCCCTTCAGGATGAATATCAGCAATGCACTACCAGTAGAGTAGGGCGCGACAACCGCGCAGCCGATCAGAGTTACCCTGATTATTGGCGTCCATTTTCCTGACCTGATTGATGCAGGCCGTTGAGACTCGCGGGCGATCCGCCGAGTCAGGTGTTCGCAAAACCCGCCAATCGGGGTTTGCGAAGCCGCGAATCCGGTGCGCCCCGATGGTGGGTTCCGGGCCGTCGAGGAATGATTGTTATAGGGACGGCGGGTGTATGAGGTTGACCTGGATTGATGTGGGAACCAGCCGGCATACGGCGCTGACATGGGCAGGGGTGCGATAAGAACCATCATACTTGAGCCGCCCCCGCCACCATGAAAGCCGCCGGAAAGGAGATCATCATGTCCGTTGCAATTGCCAAGACAGACATCGAAATTCAGCAGGATGTACTGAAAGAACTGCGGTGGGATCCGCGAGTCGATCAGACCGAAGTCGGCGTGCAGGTCGATGGGGGTGTGGTGACGCTGACCGGCAAGATTGCCAGCTATGCGAAAAAGGTGGCGGCGAAGGAGGCCGCCCACCGAGTCGGCGGTGTCCTGGATGTGGTCAACAACCTGGTGGTCGCGCTCCCCAATACTCACGAACGCAATGACCTTGATGTCGCTCACGCCGTCCGACAGGCACTGGTGTGGGACGTTTTCGTGCCGGACGATCGCATTCACAGCACGGTGAGCCAGGGCTGGGTGACACTCGAGGGCGAGGTCGATCGCTGGTCGCAGCGATTCGACGCGGAGCGGGCGCTGGAGCACCTCACCGGCGTCAAGGGAGTGAGCAACCAGATTACGGTTCGCCCCACGGTCAGGCCCAACGCGGACAAACTCCGCGATTCCATCGAGGAGGCGCTCGATCGCCAGGCCCACCGCGAGGCCGGTCGAATAGGAATCGACATCAAGGATGGCGTGGTGACGCTGACGGGCAACGTGCGCTCGTGGATCGAAAAGAACGCCGTGCACAACGTGGTGTGCTTCGCGCCCGGTGTGCGAAGTGTTGACGATCAACTGATGATCAACGGCTATGCATGATCGTGTCGAGCCCCGCAGTCGCGGAGGTTCTTAGTCGACGCGACGGTCATCAAGCCGCGCATCGACCCATCCAGGAGACCAACTCATGAATCAGTTGCTGCAAGACCCGAAGCGTGTCGTGAAATCGGCGTCGCGCCCGCAGCTCAGCGGCCGGCGCATTCTGCACGATCCAGCCCTCAACAAGGGCATGGCCTTTTCGGATGCCGAGCGCGAGCGCTTCGGGCTGCGCGGATTGCTGCCGTCGCGGGTGATGACCATCGAGCAGCAGACGGCGTTGGAACTGGAGCACCTACGGGCCAAGTCGAATGACCTGGAGAAGTTCATCGGGCTTGCCGCTTTGCAGGATCGAAATGAGACGCTCTTCTACCGCGTGCTGGTGGAGAATTTGCCTGAGCTTTTGCCCATCGTCTACACGCCCACCGTCGGTCAGGCGTGTCAGTGCTTCAGCCACATTTTTCGCCAGCCGCGCGGCATCTGGATCACGCCCGATGATGCCGGGCGCATTCCCGACCTGTTGCGCAACTCCCCGCAGACGGACGTTCGCCTGATCGTCGTCACCGACAACGAGCGGATACTCGGACTGGGCGACCAGGGCGCCGGGGGCATGGGAATCCCGGTTGGAAAGGTCGCCCTCTATTGTGCGGCGGCGGGTCTTCACCCTTCGCACTGTCTTCCGGTCAGCCTCGATGTCGGCACTGACAATCCACAATTGCTGAATGACCCCTACTACATCGGCTATGCCAAGAGAAGGCTGCGCGGCGAGGCCTACGATGCATTCATCGACGCCTTCGTTGCCGGCGTGCGCGACGTGTATCCACACGCCGTTCTGCAATGGGAGGATTTCCACAAGAACCACGCCTTTACCCTGCTGGACCGGTACCGCCGGCAAATCACCAGCTTCAACGATGACATTCAGGGCACCGCGGCGGTGACACTCGCGGGCGTCCTGACCGCGCTGCGAATCACCGGCGGGCGGCTGTCTGAGCAGCGAATCGTGTATGCCGGGGCGGGCGCGGCCGGTGTGGGTATTGGCCGCCTGGTGCGCGCGGCGATGCTGGCCGAGTGCAGCGATGAGGCGCGCGTCGCCCGGGCCCAGTACTTCCTGGACAGCACGGGCCTCATCATTGAAGGGCGCGAGGGGTTGGATGTGCAGAAACAGCCGTTCGCGGTGCGCGCCGCCGATCTGGCCCGCCTCGGTCTGCGCGACACGGGTCCACTCGATCTGGCGACGGTGGTTCGGGCGGTTCACCCGACGGTCTTGATCGGCACCACCGCGACACCAGGCTATTTCGGCGAGGCGGTGATTCGGGAAATGGGCGCGCATGCCCAGCGTCCCGTCATCTTCGCACTCAGCAATCCCAACTCCAAGGCCGAGTGCGCGCCGGCCGAGGCCTTGCACTGGACCGACGGCCGCGCATTGGTTGCCACGGGCAGCCCGTTCCCGCAGGTGGAGTTGGGCGGGCGCATCCACCAGATCGGTCAGTGCAACAACGTGTTTGTCTTTCCGGGAGTTGGCTTGGCGGCGGTCGCGGCCAACATAACGGAGATTACGGATTCCATGTTCATGGTCGCAGCGCGCGCGTTGGCGGAATGTGTTCCGCCCGAACAACTCGACGCCGGCGCCTTGTACCCCGATGCGACCCTGTTGCGCGAAGTGAGCCGGCGCGTGGCCGGCGCGGTCATTCGCGAGGCGCTGCGCTGCGGATTGACCGCACCGATGCCCGAGAAAGGGATCGATGCACTGGTACGCAAGAACATGTGGGAACCGGCGTATGCCGAATGCAACAACGTCGCGTCGGCCTCGTAGTTACCCGGGGGCGATTGTGGGTGATTGAAAAAGTATGTTCGAGCGCTCCAACATCGCGGCAGGCCGGTTTCCCCTGGAGGTGCTCGAACAGGCGCATCGCGCCGGCGCACTCAGTGCGACGAATATCGAGCAGGCCGCGCGATCGGCACACCTGCCGGCGGCAACTGTGCGGGGGCTGCAATCCTGGTATGCCGACCTGCATGCCGATCCCGGTGCGATCCGTGTCTGCCGCGGCACATCCTGCATGCTGGCCGGCGCGGCGGATCTCACGCAAGCCCTGAGTAAGACCCACACATGTCGCTCTGTGTATTGCGTCGGTCATTGCGATCGCTCGCCGGCTCTGCTCATGCCGGATGATCGCGTTGCAATCGAGTGCAGCGGCGATCAGAGAGATATCAGTGATTATCTGCATAACTCCATGCCGGATCCGCCGTCGCCAGATGTGCGCTGTGCGGCACGCCGGCCGATCGTGACGGGACGGTTATTGCACGGTGGCTGTCAGGGGCTGGCTGCCGCCAGGGCGACAGGTGTCTACGCCTCGTTGAAAGAGGCGCTGAGCGCGCCGCCCGATCGAATTCTCACGACCCTCGAACAGTCCGGCATTCGCGGGCGCGGCGGGGCCGGGTTTCCCACCGGGCGGAAATGGCGCACCTGTGCCCGGGCGCGCGGTGACCGCAAGTACATCATCGCCAACGGCGACGAGGGCGATCCCGGCTCGTTCATCGACCGCGAACTCATGGAGCGCGATCCGCACAGCATTCTGGAGGGCATGATCCTGGCGGGCTTCGCGGTGGGCGCCCAAGAGGGGATTGTCTTTATTCGATCCGAGTATCCGCTTGCCATTCACGCAGTGAACAATGCGATCGAAGCGGCACGGGCGGCGGGGCTGCTCGGCGCGTCGATTGACGGCGGGACGTTTGGCTTCGACGTCCGCGTGGTGACAGGCCTGGGCAGTTATGTCTGCGGAGAAGAGACAGCCATGCTCAACGCGATCGAGGGCAGACGGGGCGAAGCCCGCCCGCGTCCCCCTTATCCCGCGGAGCATGGCCTGTTTGGTCAGCCGACCGTGGTGGACAACGTTGAGACGCTTGTCAACGTGCCGTGGATTCTGCAAAACGGGGCCGACGCTTACCGCGCGATGGGCACGCATTCGTGCTCCGGCACGAAGGCGCTGTGTCTCAATCACGGCTTTGCCCGGCCGGGAATCGTTGAGGTTGAATTTGGCGTTTCGTTGCGCGATGTCATTAACGGCTTTGCCGGGGGGGCGGCATCCGACACGGTCCTGGAGGCCGTGCTGCTGGGCGGCCCGATGGGCAGTCTGGTGCCATCAAGGGAGTGGGATGTGCCGGTCTGCATCGACGCCATGGCCAGGCGCGGCATTCGACTGGGACACGGCGGGCTGGTGGCCTTTCCGCGGGGCACCGATTACGCCGCGCTGCTGCTGCACATGCTCGAGTTCATGGCCGAAGAATCCTGCGGCAAGTGCGTGCCCTGCAGCATCGGCACGCAAAAGGCGTTTGAGCTGGTTAATCGCAGGGGCCTGACTTCAGAGGCAATTCCGATTCTGACGCGAGTCTTCGATCTCATGGAGCAGGCCAGCCTGTGCGGATTTGGCCGGGAAGCGCCGGGGCCGGTTCGACAGATCATCGAGCGGCTGGGGCTGAATGTCTCGAAGGCGGAGTCATCATGACCGCCACGACGACCACAATCGACGCGCGGCCGGTCGCAAATGCGGATGGACAGACCATCCTGCAGGCGGCCGCCGACATCGGCATCGAAATCCCGACACTCTGTCATGCGCCCGGCCGGGCCCCCGAAGGCGGTTGTCGGATGTGCCTCGTTGAGGTGGATGGATCGACGCGCCCGGTTGCGGCCTGTCACACGCCGATCGTGAGCGGAATGAACATTCGCACTAAGACAACCGCGCTCATGGCATTGCGGCGCGGCCTCTTGGAGCTAATGCTCTCGGAACATGCTCAGGAGACTTTCGCGCCATCAGCTCACGGGACGCGCTTCGAGCAACTCTTAGCGCAGTTTGGCGTCACGGAAGCGTCCGTGGATTTGCGAGGTAACGGAAGCAGCGCTCCGGCAGTGTCGATCGATGCGTCACACACTTACCTGCGCTACAACCGATCGCTGTGCATCAACTGCCGCCAATGTCTCAATTCCTGTGAGCAGACTCAGGGGCAGTTCGTGTACGGCATCGAGGGCCGCGGTGGACGGTCGCGTTTGATCTTTGGACCGACCGAGCGATTCGTTGACAGCCCGTGTGTGGCTTGCGG
>CAYXEY010000117.1:0-11075 GCA_964464105.1 uncultured Planctomycetaceae bacterium | reverse complement strand
GTGCAACAACCCCCGCGGGCATGGGCACAACTATCAGTTGGAGGTCACCATCGCCGACGCCGCCAGCCCGGCCCCGAGTCTGCCGCTGCCGGAGTTCGAGGCTCGCGTGAAGGAGTCCGTGATCGACCGGTTGGATCACAAGCATCTGAATGAGGACGTGCCGGAGTTCGCGAAAGTGAATCCGTCCGTCGAGAACATCGCCCGCGTCGTATGGGAACTGCTAGGCGATCGGTTGCAGCCGGCAAAGCTGCGCCGTGTGCGCGTGTGGGAGACGGCCAAGACGTACGCCGAGTATGTGGGGCCGTGAGGGAATGATGGCGTGTTCGAAGAAGGCAGCTTTGTTGAGGAGTCAAATGTAAAACTAAGATCGTAGAAATCGACGCCAGGTCTTCAGTCGCCAGTGGTGCGATCGCGCGTGACGTACCACTTTCCTTGCATGCGGCGCATGTCGAGTATGAACGAGCCAGTGAGGCGGGCCTCTTTCTGCAGTACCTCGTAACGGCCGTTCACTACGGCCGTATCGGGGCCGGTCAACTTCACATCGAGATCAGAGAAAGTCAGCCGGCCGATCTTCTCCGGCGTGTCATATCGCTTCTTGTAGCGATCAAGCGTCGGCTGCCAGCCGCGGGTGATGGACGACTTGCCGTCCTTTCCGACGGACTCAAAGATCAACTCGTCGCTCTTCCAATAACCATCCATGAAGCCTTCGAGATCGAAGCGGTTCCAGGCCGCGGTCTGAGTGTGCAGTCGGTCTTGAATGGCTTGCTCAGGACCATGAGTCGAGCAGCCATGCGAGAAGGCCATCATGAAGCATGAAACTGCACAATTCGCGATGAGTACTTGAAGTCTCGACATGACGCCAGAGTTTACCGCGAGTTCTTAAACGGGCTTCAACGACGGAACCTGGCCCATCGAAATTATCGACCCTGCGTGACGTCCGGCGGATGCTGAGCGGCCATGGCGGACCATGTCAGCGTCAGCGGGTTGCCGCCGCCGTCCTGGGCGTTCTGCGAGCCGCCCACAATGGTGTAGTCACCGCCGACGAGAAGTGGAACTCTGAATTTGTGTGGTGATACGCCCTCGAAGAATTGGGATGACCAGAAGCCGATGACCGACGACGACGTGGTCGGAGGGTCGTTGCCGATCGTCTGAGTGACGAGGTTCTTGCCCACGCCGCGCACTTCAAAGAGCAGGTAAATGGTCCGTTGAGCCGGCACCAATTCGCTGGTGTAAACAAAGTCGGGATTGGCCGGATTGTGGAAGCCGCGATTCAGCGGGATCTCCGATGACCCCGTGAGCGCATAGGTGGTGTGGATGCTGCCTTCGGTGTTTTCTCCAAACGCATTGACTCTGCACGTTGAATCGCTGTTCGCCTTCCAAATGGCAACGGTGTCGGTCGACGGCGACACGGCGTCGGGCGTCAGGTCATAGCGGACGTCGCCGCGGAGTCGGACACTCAGTTCAGCCGTGGTCGTCAGGCTGCCCGCACCATCGCTCATGAGGTTGAAGGTGCCCTCCCACAGGGTGAGTTGGGCCTTATTGCTGGGCCGGCCATCGACGACTACCTGAACATCGCCGGCGGCGTTGGCCCCAGACGCTGGAATTCGACAAGTGAGTTGCACCGGGTTCCAGCTGCCGACAAGCTCCAGGTCGGTCCCATTGATGGTGACCTTGCCCGGCCGCTGTCCGAAGAATCCGAAGAGGGTGAGTTCACCCTTTTCCTCATCGACGCGCATGCGGCCGGAGATCGAAGGAGAGAACTGTGCGAATTCCCCGCCGTTTGGGTTTTGCGCCAAAATAATCTGGGTCTGCCCGCCCCTGGAACTCGGGAATGTGTCGGCTCCCTCACTTTTCAATTCATCATAGACCGTGACCCAGTTTTGAGCGCTGCGCTTTGGCGTTGGAGGGTGGTCGCGATTGCCGCCCAGCATGCGATCGAATAATCGAATGGCAACGCCCAGTGCGTCCTCGTCGAACACCGGCTGGCTCCACCCGGCGTAAACCGAAGCGCCGACGTCAAAGCAGGCATCGCGGAAATCGGTCGAATAGCTGCTGCACGCGTTGACGAAAACGAAGCTGTCCTGCGCGAACCTCATGTTCTCGCGCACGAACTTTGCAGTGATCATGAGCGCGGGCTTGGCCCTCACGATGAATCCGCCGGGCGAGACAGTTCCGAAGAACGCGCTCACTTGGACGAGCGACCCGGTGCGGAGCTCCTCCTTGTAGGTTTCGAGGACGGTTCGCGTCGCATAAGTGTTGGTCGAAAGCAGGAAGCGATGCGTGGCGCCCGGGTTGTATTCACTGTTCGGCGCCAAGCGAATCCCGTGGGTATCCAGGTACACAACACTGTGCGAGCCGTTGACTTCCTTGAAACCCTCGACGGTCAGTTCGTGAGCCACGGCGACGTTGTAGCCAGCGCTGGTGAGCCAATCGCCGAACGAATTGATCAGGGTCAGGATGTTCTGGTTGCGGACGGCGGCCAGCCGGGCGTTCAGGGTCGACGGCAGTTCCAGTGCCCGTTCGACGCGGTGCTCATACTTCAATTTGGGCATCCCGGGTACGCTGGCTGCAAAGTCGACGTTTGTCGGTACAAGAAACAATTGACCATCGGTGTAGTAAGCCCAGACGTCGCCTTCGTCGGTAATTCCCGATTTGGAGAACTCCGACCTCCCTTTGATCCAGTCAAGCATCGCCTGACCGATTTCAGCCGACGTCTTGCCCACCAGCGTGTCAAGTTTCTCGGTTGCCGCATCGACCACGGCCAGACGCTGGTCCACGGAGAGTTCAGGACCGGTCGGCAGGCCCGATGGCGCCTCCGGGCAACCGGCGATGAAGAGGCTTGAAAATGCAAGAAATATGATGGAGGCAGAAAACAATCTCATGTCAAATCTCGCATCAGAAAGGGGAGTGAAGACGTCCATTTTATGCCCGTAAATGACAGCAAACAAGCATTTAGTGGGGACCTTCGTTGGCGAACGAGAGTCAAGAGCCTGCTGAATGTTGTTTTCGGTCGAAATTGAGCAATTCACCAAGCCGGCAGGTGGGGCGAAAAAACACGAATCGCCGCTACGCGATTACGATGCGAGGGCAGAGGTTTTATGGCACCCCACAATTACTCTCGCCCAATGAATCGGCGGGGCATCTTGGTGGGCCTGTCCTTCGCGTTGGTTGTCACGGGCTTCTTCAATTGCATTCCGACCCGGGCAGTCAAGCAGGTCAAGCAGTCTCGGGAAGGACGCGCGCTGGCGAACCGGGTGTGCGTCGTCTACTCCGGTCACTATCAGATCAACTTCGGCGGACTGGAAAAGCTCCATCCCTTTGACATTCGGAAGTACTCAAAGATCTATCTGCAACTGATCCACGACCGGCTTCTTGCGCCCAGTGACGTGTATGTGCCGACCGAGGCAACCCCGTCCGAGCTGTTGACCGTGCACTCGCCCCAATATCTGCTTGATCTGAAGGACTCCATAAAGCTCGCCCGTTACGTTGAGTTCGGAGCATTATCGTTTTCGCCCGCGGGCTTGAACGACGCGGCGATGCTGCAACCGTTTCGATATGCAACAGGCGGCACGATTCTGGCGGCCCGGCTTGCGTTGAAGCACGGCATGGCCATCAACCTCGGCGGTGGATACCACCATGCCGAACCCGATCGGGGCGGCGGATTCTGCATTTACGCCGACATGCCCATCGCCATTCGTGTGCTTCAAAGGGAGATGCTCATTCGTCGGGCCCTGATCGTGGATGTCGATGTGCATCAGGGCAACGGTACTGCGCGATGCATCGCCGCCGACCCCGACGTGTTCACGCTCGATCTGCATGAGGGCGATATCTACCCGATCCCGAAGGAGAAGAATGACATAGACGTGCCGCTTCCCGCAGGCACCGGGGATGAAGAGTATCTTGAAGTTCTCAAGAAACACCTGCCTACAGCATTCGACGAGGCCAAACCTGACATCGTGTTTTTGCAGGCGGGCGTGGACGGGTTGGCCGGTGACCCACTCGCTCATTTTGAGCTGACGGCCGATGGAATTCGGAAGCGTGACGCATTGATTTTCGACGAGGCGCAACGGCGTGGCGTGCCGATCGTGATGGTGCTGGGCGGCGGCTATTCGGCGCAGGCCTGGCGAGTGCAGTTCGAGAGTATTCGCTCTTTGATCGCGACATATGCCCCGGGGACAGACGATGGCTCTCCGCGGAACGCGGCCGATTCGAAATCATCGAGGCAAAAACGCTGAATTCCGCCCGACTTCGTCCGCTAACCGCTCGCTCAGCTTTCTTGATTCGATGCCGCGTCCCCTTAGAATAGGTGGATACCACGCACTGGCCGCCGAATCGGACGCCCACAACGTCCGCGGCATCGCCGACCGGACTGAGGACAGCCCGGTTCTAAATCCAGAATGGGGGGAGTTGGAGCATGCACATGGACATGAGCGCGGAATTGAAGTCCGGCGACGATCCGATGCCGATCGACACCCACCAGGCCGAGCATCGCGATGATCCGGACATCAAGAAGGGTATCAACCGGCTGTTCCGCGCTGCGTGCAAGTTGAAGGCCAGCGACGTGCATCTCAAGGCGGATTGCCCAGCGCGGTTTCGCGTCGGCGGCGACATCAAGAAGGCCCATGAAGCGCCGCTGTCCAACGACGACATCGAGCGGATGATATTCGAAGTCACCACGCCGCAGCAGAAGCAATACTACGTCGAACATGGGGCGCTGGATTTCGCCCACCAGGTTCCGGGGCTGGATCGGTTTCGTGTGAACGTCTTCCGCCAGCGCGGAAAGACCTCAGTCGCCGCCCGGCGCGTCACCAAGGCGATTCTCGGTTTCGACGATCTGCACCTGCCAGAGGTTCTGAAGGAGATCTCGAAGGCCAATCAGGGATTGATCCTGCTGGCCGGCATCACTGGGTCGGGCAAGAGCACGACCATCGCGGCGATGATCAATTACATCAACGCCAATGAAGCGTGTCACATCGTCACCATTGAAGACCCGATCGAATACATCTTCGATGACGACAAGTCGTTCATCAATCAGCGAGAAGTCGGCATCGACGTGAAGGACTTCCACGCCGCCCTGAAATACCTGATGCGCGAAGACCCGGACGTCGTGCTGGTCGGCGAAATGCGCGACCGCGAGACGTTCGAGGCCGCCATGCACGCCTCGGAAACGGGCCACTTGGTCTTCGGAACCATTCACGCGTCGAGCAGCGCTCAGACCATCACCCGCATTCTCGACCTCTTCCCGGAAGGCGCCCGCGCGTTGACGCGGCAGTCTCTGGTTTTCAATTTACAGGCGGTGCTTTGCCAGAAGCTGCTGCACTGCATTCACCCGTCGCGCTCGCGCGTGCCGTGTTTGGAGATCATGATTTCGAATCCGTCGATTCGTAAATTGATCGCCGAGGAGCGCGACACCGAAATCTCGGCGGTGCTCAAGAACTCGACCGAGAGCGGCATGCAGGACTTCACCGAGGCGCTCTACCGCCTGGTGACCACCGAGTACATCGACGTGAAGGTGGCCTACGAAGTCGCGCCCAACCCCGACGAACTCAAGATGCGCATGAAGGGCATCCGCAGCGGCAAGTCGGCGATTCTGGGGTAATTCCACCGGCCATTACTTGCTACAGCCGCCGGGCGATGGCGATCGCTCCGCAGTCACGCACGATTGCGGGACCGACCGGGCTGAAGCCCGGGGCTCGTTGTCGTATACTCATGCGATGGCTGACGAGCGACCCATTGACGACATACCACCGCATGATCGCCGGCGGTTTTTCCGCGCCGGCTTGTCGCGCCTGATCGGTCCGATTTCCAATTTTGTAGAAAAAAAGCTGCCCATTGCGCTGCCGGTCTATCGCGATCGGTTGCGGCCGCCGGGGGCGCGGCCCGAGAAGCAATTCATCGACACCTGTTTTCGCTGCGGCGCTTGTGCGGATGTGTGTCCCGCGAAGGCAATCTCGCTCTGGCCGGCCGGGGACGAGGAGCGCACAGGCACGCCGTATGTCGATCCCGATGTGCGGGCCTGCGTGCTGTGCGACGAGCTGGCCTGCATGAAGGCCTGCCCGAGCGGGGCGTTGCAGCTCGTCGGCAAGTTTGAGATTCGCATGGGCCTGGCCCAGGCGGATGACGGACTCTGCCTCCGCTCGCACGGCGAGAACTGCACGCTGTGCGTCGACAAATGCCCGATCAGCGCCGCGGCGATTCGCCTTTCGCCGGACGGACGGGTCGAGATCATCAATCCCGCGGCGACGGGTATCGGCTGCACCGGCTGCGGCGTGTGCCAGGAGGTCTGTCCGACCACGCCGCGCAAGGCCATTCGCATCATTCCGAACTGACGGCTTCCGTTATAATTGGCGAATCATGGGCAGCGTCCGCCCTCCGTGGCGTACGACGAAATGCCCTGACAGCACAACTACGCGTGTCAAAATTCGCCGGTCCCCGCGGAGGGGGGCCGCTACGCGGACCGGAGGTCCGCACTCCCCATGCCCAAACGAACCGACATCAAGACCATCATGCTCATCGGCTCGGGCCCCATTGTCATTGGACAGGGCTGCGAGTTTGACTACAGCGGCACGCAGGCCTGCAAGGCCCTTCGCGCCGAGGGGTATCGTGTCGTCCTGCTGAACTCCAATCCCGCGACGATCATGACTGACCCGGAGTTCGCGGATCGAACGTATGTCGAGCCGATCACACCGGAGTTCATCCGCCGCATCCTCGCGCTCGAGCAGGCCCGCGGCGAACCAGTCGATGCACTGCTCCCCACGCTGGGCGGGCAAACCGGCTTGAACTGCGCGATGGAGGCCCACGAGAAGGGCTACCTCAAGGAGTTCAACGTCGAGATCATTGGCGCGTCGCCCGAAGCGATTGCCAAGGCCGAGGATCGCACGCAGTTTCGCGACGCCATGATCAAGATCGGCATGGATGTGCCGATCAGCGGCACGGCGCACTCGATGGAGGAAGCGCGGGAAATCCTGAAGAAGGTTGGACTGCCTTGTTGCATTCGACCCGCGTACACATTGGGCGGCGAGGGCGGCGGCTTCTGCGAGACGATGGCGGAGTTCGAGGAGATCGCGGCGCGGGGCATCGCCCGGTCGCGCATCCGCGAGGTGCTCATTGAGGAGAGCCTCTACGGATGGAAGGAGTTCGAGCTTGAGGTCATTCGCGATCGCAACGACAACGTGGTGATCGTCTGCTCGATTGAGAACCTCGATCCGATGGGTGTGCACACTGGCGACAGCATTACCGTCGCCCCGGCGCAGACTCTGACCGATCGCGAATACCAGCAGATGCGCGATAGCGCCAAGGCCATCATCCGCGAGATCGGGGTCGACACCGGCGGCAGCAATATTCAATTCGCCGTCGATCCGAAGACCGGACGGCAGACCGTCATCGAGATGAACCCGCGCGTCAGCCGCTCCAGCGCGCTGGCCAGCAAGGCAACGGGGTATCCGATTGCGAAGGTCGCGGCAAAGCTGGCCGGCGCGGACACGCTCGATGAGATTCCCAACGACATCACCGGCACGACCCCGGCGAGTTTCGAGCCGACCCTGGACTACTGCGTGGTGAAGATCCCGCGCTTCGCGTTCGAGAAGTTCCCCGACGCCGACGAGACCTTGACCACGCAAATGAAGAGCGTGGGCGAGGCCATGGCGATCGGGCGCACCTTCAAGGAGGCGTTCCAGAAGTGCATCCGCAGCATGGAGATTCAGCGGGCCGGGTTCGGCCTCGATAAGAATGATCGCTGGCTTTCGCACGCGCATCGTCGGTTCGCCGGCGGCGAGCGGAACGCCTATCAATCGGAGTTGCGGGCCGATGGCGACGATGCACCGGCCTTTGCAAGTCTATTGAGCGAAGCGCCCGCGGACGTGGAGGAATCGTCCGCGTCGCACTGGCCCATCTCCGAGTCGGTGCTGCATAACAAGATCAAGAAGCCTTGCCAGGGCCGGCCTTATTACATTCGCTACGCGATGAAGCAGGGCTGGAGCGTGGCCAAGATTCAGGCCCTGACCGGCATTGATCCGTGGTTCCTCGACCAGATGCGCGAGTTGGTGGAGTTTGAAAACGAATTGTTGCTCGAGGCAGGGAAGACGGACGGAGAAATACCTGCAGATCTTGAACGGAGGGCACGACATCTCGGCTATGGCGACACCCAACTTGCGATTGCATTCCAGCGGGCATCGCGGGCGGATGTCGCCGTCGCGGGTGACGAGGCCGGCAGCTGCTTCAAGTTGGTCGACACTTGCGCCGCCGAGTTCGAGGCCGCCACGCCGTATTACTATTCCACCTACGAAGAGCCGGTCTTCCACATCAACGGTGTCGGGCCGGTGCGCAAGGTGGAGGACGAGCTTCGCGTTCATAACGAGCCGCATGTCATCGTCGTGGGCGGCGGACCCAATCGCATCGGACAGGGCATCGAGTTTGACTACTGCTGCGTCCATGCGTCGCTGCAATCGCGCGAAATGGGTTTCCGCTCGGTGATGATCAACTCCAACCCGGAGACAGTCAGCACCGATTACGACACGTCTGATCTGCTCTTTTTCGAACCGCTCACCAGCGAAGACGTGCTACGGGTCATTCGATCCATCGCCGCGAGAGGTACGGTGAAGGGCGCGATCGTGCAATTTGGTGGACAGACGCCGCTCAACCTCGCCGACACCCTCAAGCGCGCCGGCACGCCGATCCTCGGCACGCCGCCGGAGTCGATCGACTTAGCCGAAGACCGCGAGGCGTTTTCGAACATCCTGAAAGAACTTGGCTTCAAACAGCCGCCCAGCGGCATTGCCCGCACGCCGGCTGAAGCAATGAAGATTGCGCGCGAGTTGGGTTATCCCGTGCTGATCCGACCGAGCTACGTGCTCGGCGGCCGCGCGATGGAGATGTGCAACAACGACGGTGACCTTGAGAAATATGCCAAGGCCGCGTTCGCTGCGTCGGACCTTGCACAGACGCCGAAGGGCGGGCACACCGTCCTGGTCGACAAATTCCTGCTCGATGCGATGGAGATCGACGTCGACGCAGTGGCCGATTTCAAACGGCCAAACGATCCGCGCGGCGAGTGCGTTGTCGCCGGCGTGATGGAGCACATCGAGGAGGCGGGGATTCACTCGGGCGACAGCACGTGTGCACTGCCGCCGCATTCGCTCTCGGCCACGCTGCTCGCCGAAGTGGAGCGGCAGGCGCGAATGCTCGCCGGGCGCATCGGCGTGTGCGGTCTGATGAACGTGCAGTTCGCCATCGCCGCCGGCGAGGTGTATGTGCTCGAAGTCAATCCACGTGCCTCGCGCACCGTGCCGTTCGTCAGCAAGGCGACCGGCGTGCCGTGGGCCAAGGTGGCGACGGCGGTCATGCTGGGGCGCAGCCTGCGCGACGTGCTGTGGGAGATGGGCGTGGGACGCAATCCGCGGGCCATCATGCAGGCCATCAAGGCGCCGGTCTTTCCGTTCAACAAGTTCCCGGGCTGTGACATGGTGCTGGGGCCGGAGATGCGCAGCACCGGCGAGGTCATGGGCATCGACGTTAGTTTTGGATTGGCCTTCGCCAAGGCACAGATTGCCACGGGCCTCTCGCTGCCGCAGTACGGCAACGCACTGGTCAGCGTGAACGATCCCGACAAGCCGCGCATCATTCCCATCGCCCAGGAGTTGCGACGACTGGGCTTCAAGCTCTTCTCGACGCGCGGCACACACAAGGCGTTGTGTGATGCCGGCATCGATTCGGTGGTGGTGTCAAAGCAGGCCGGCGCACCCGAGGGCTTTCTGCTCGACCTCATCAATCACGGTGTTCTGGATCTGCTGATCAACACACCGGTGCACTACGGCCCGGCCTGGGAGGAGGGCCGCTGGCGAGCCGCGGCCACGGCGCGGCGAATCCCGCTGATTACGACGCTGGCCGGTGCACGGGCGGCGGTGCAGGCCATCGCGGCCCTCAAGAAACAGGGGGGCGCGGGTGATTCGCTTGGAGTTCGAGCGCTTCAGGATTATGCCGCCGGCGTGGGATGAGAATAGCGAATATCAAGTAGCGAATAACGATTGAACGCCGTAGACAAAAGGCCTGCTCCGCTCATGGGGTTTCTACTTCGCTCCTGTTGGGTTGTAGCGGTTCCTTGAAACGGCTAGCATGAATCCCCAACGCCAACGGCTGGGAATGCACTGAATGAAACTCACCGAATACCTCACCCCCGCGACCATCCAGGTTCCGCTTGTCGCGAATGACAAGATGCAGGCCATTACCAAAATGGTCGAGATGATTGTCGAGCAGGGTCTGGCCCGGAATCGCGAGGAGCTTCTCGCTGCGGTGCTGGAGCGCGAATCACAGCGAACCACGGGCATCGGCCGCGGTTTCGCCATTCCTCACGCCAAGAGCGATGCGGTCGGCAAGCTGGTCCTCGGTTTCGGACGGCTCGCGGAGCCGATCGACTTCGCTTCCATCGACGGACAGCCGGTCAGCCTGCTGGCGATGCTGGTCAGCCCAACCCATGCGACGACGTTGCACATTCAGGCCCTGGCCCGCCTCAGCCGCATGGTTACGAATGAAGCCATCCTGGATTCCCTGCTGTCCGCCCAGTCGGCCGACGCCTTCTACAAGGTGATCGCCGAGCACGACGGTCCGTAAGAACGCCTGCCGGCCGCCGCCCGGCCATCCGCCTCGGCGGAGCGACATGTGCCTGATTTCAACCCGCGACTCCTAGCCGCGATGACGGATTTCGACATCGGGCTGAATCCGCCGGACACCGGCTGGGCCACGCCTGCGCTAGCCATCGTCATTTCGACGATCATGATCTCGCGGGTCCTGGGGGAATGGCGACGCGGCCAGCGCCGACCGGTTCTACTCGGATTCGCTTTCTCGCTGCTGGTGCTTTCGATCCTGTCATTCGGTTCCAGGTTCGGCACCGCGGCCAGCCGGGCAATCCCCATCAGCGTCATCCTGATCGCCACCGTTTCGCTGGTCATTCGCGGATACGCCGAGGCCGGCAATTCCGCGTCGCGCACAACCCGGGTCGTGCTCGCGTTTCTCCGATTGATGACCATTTTCGTCGTCTTTCTCGCGTTCCTGCGTCCGGTCGCGAGCTGGATGGACGAGCG
>CAYXEY010000116.1:0-11081 GCA_964464105.1 uncultured Planctomycetaceae bacterium | reverse complement strand
TTATTCGTGCAGGCTTAGTTGGCTGCCTGCTTCGCCGCGGCGATGGCTGCGTCGTAGTTCGGCTCCTGGGCAATTTCGGGCACGTATTCAACATGCACGATCTTGTCGTTCTTGTCGATCACGAAGACCGCCCGGCAGAGGAAGCGATCCAGCGGGCCATCCTTGAGGAGGATGCCGTAGTCGCGGCCGAACTGTCCGCAGCGGTGGGCCGAGAGCATCTTGACTCGCTCGATGCCCGCCGCGGCGCACCAGCGCTTGGTGGCCATGGGCAGGTCCATCGAAACCGTCAGGATGTCGACATTCGAAACCTTGGCCGCCTCTTCGTTGAAGCGGCGGGTCTCCTTGTCGCAGACCGGGGTATCGACTGAGGGCACCGTGCTGAGGATGCGAACCCGGCCGGTCGAGGACTTGAGCGTGACGTCGGACATGTCCTGGGCCTGGAGCTTGAAGTCCGGGGCGGGCGATCCGACGGTGAGGGCGTTGCCTTCGAGGGTCTGGGGGTTGCCTTTGAGGGTGACGGTGCGGGCCATGTGAATCTCCTTTTTCGTGCGCCTCTTCAGGGGGCTGCGACGTTGACTTGGATACATCCGGGTACGCCACGAAAAAGGGCGAACTGCCGGTGAAACGAGGCAAGATAGTAGTCGAAACAGCTCACATTCGCCAGACCGTAAGTTCCGCAAAGTCTTGCCACTTGGTGACCCCGTAACCTTCATCATGTCAATCCGATCCTGCTTTAGCAGATGTGCCGCGGGAACAGGGTTTTTCCTTTTCGGTCTCTTCATTGTGAGCGGCTTCTACACCGTGAACTGGGGAGACGGACAACTCTTCGAAGCTAGAATTGGGCACGGAGGAATTGGCCTCGCATGGGGCGTGTGCAATATTGAGTCCACCTGTCTTCACGGCGTTCATTATCAGGAGTATGTGAACGGAGTCAGGGTGAGCTCATTTGCGGGCGATGGCGTTGGATGGTGCCCGATGCATATCTGGGTAAACGAACCGTCGATGCGCTTCTGCTTTTTTCCGCTCTGGCCAATACCTGCTGCATTTCTTCCATGGATGATCCCCGTGATCGTGCGCTGGTTTCAACGAAAACCGTTTCCGGGGCATTGCACCCAGTGCCATTACGATCTCAGAGGCAACGTCAGTTGCATTTGCCCCGAGTGCGGACTGAAGTGCCGTGCGCGGTCGTGACACGAGGCGCCACGCCGTGCGACTCCTACCTGCACAAAAGTGGAAACGCGTATTGTTGGTCGTCACCAATTGCGCGATGCTCTTGATCGCGCCGTTTGAGTGGCGATTCATCTGCATCACCCTTGGCTTTTCGCACGACAGCGCAGATCGCGCATGCGAGTTCGTCAAATTTCTGTTGTTCGACTTGAATTGGCTGTTCGGCATTGTCGCTGGAAGCGGCTTGATTGCCGCCATCGTTGTCGGACGCGACGGGTTGAAAGGCCGAAGTCGACGCAAAGCTCAATTCGGTCTGGCAGCCGCTTTGACGCTGTTTGCCATCAATCACCTTGCACTGATCGAAGCTGGAAACGGCGACGACCTCCTGCTACGTATCGAAGGTGGTGTTGCCGGTTTGTTTGTCGGAACTCCGCCCGAGGCTCCAACCTTGATTGCGCCATATGGGCGCGTGTTCTTCGAGCAACCTCTTCGGGGCGTAAATGTCAGATTTGCACCAGGAATTACCGGCGACTTCTACTGTAATTCGCGCAGTTTTATTTATGTGAAAGCGACTTTTGTCGCAATATGGCCAATCATCGCAGTCACAATCGGGAGCACAGCCGGGGCCCTGATTCGTATGCAGCGGAAAAGGGGGCCGGCGTTCTGTCCATGCGGCTATGACCTGACCGGCAACGCGAGCGGAATCTGCCCGGAGTGCGGTGCGGCCGTATCAATCCAGGCCGGTAGACAGGTCTGATGCAAATCGTTAATCGAATCGTGTACAGGGCATGTATGGCGATCGGCCTTTCACTGATTGTCGCCTGGGTTGCGTCTGTTTTCGGCTCATTTCAATACGGTCAGAAAAATCGATCATTCGGCGTACGACACGGAGCAATTGAGTTCAGCCGGATCAATACACATTTCGCCTCCACGCCAATCGAACAAGCGCTCATGGATGACATCGCAGAGGCCCTCTGTCCGTCGGGTTTCAGGTTTCACTTCGGGTCACACGCGGTTGGTACTTGCAAGGCTCAATCGGTCATTAATCGCATTGGACTACTTCTCCCTTCGCGGTCGGAACCGGAGTTGAAGGTTTCACATATCTGTGGTTCGTGGAAGTCCTGGGATTTGCCACCCAGCGCACCATTCGGTGGAAAGGGGAATTGCAGGCCGCGAACAACCTGGACGATTCCCATCTGGATTCCAATATCAGCGCTTACCATGATTGCGACATTTGCCGGCGCATTGAGGCGCGGGGCGTCGAAAGAGGTTGCGCAAATAGATTCTGGGCCCGAGGCTGTCCTGGAAACCCCTAACCCCTTGACAATCCGACCGGTCTAAATGGCAATACTTGCCTCCGGTGTGCGTTATGCCCCGTATGAGCGTCAGTGTTGGGCGCCGATGGGCATAACTGCCGACCAGATCAGGAGATATATCATGTTTCGTAGATTGTTCACGACCAGCGCCTTTGCGCTGTGCGTCTTTTCTTCACTTTGCCTGGCCCAGCCGGCCACCGATGGTGGTGACAAGCGTGGCGATCAGCCACAGGGCGAGCGAGAGGGTGGCCGACGGCGATTCCGAGCCGAAGGCGGCGAGCGGGGTGAGGGGCGCCGGGGTCCCGGTGGCCGACGCGGCTTCCAGATGCAACGCTTCGACCCCAAGGCTGAACTCGCCCAGATGACCGAGAAGCTCAAGCTCGACGAAGCCCAGCAGGCCTCGATCGGCAAGCTGCTCGAAGAGCACCAGGCCCAGATGGAAGCCCAGCGCGAGAAGATGCGCCCGTCAGACGAAGAGCGGGCCAAGATGGACACGATGCGCGAGGAGATGCAGGCGGCTCGCGAGGCCGGCGACGACGCCAAGATGCAGGAGCTGCGCGGCAAGATGCGCGAAGCCATGGGCGGACGCATGGAAGAAATGCGCAAGACCATGGAGGCCAATCAGAAGACCCTGCGCGATGGCATCGAGTCGCAGTTGCGCGAAGACCAGAAAGCCGATTTCGGCAAGATGTGGCAGGAGCGCATGCAGCAACGCGGCCCCCGTGGCCAGGGCGGCCCCGATCGCGGCCCCGCAGCTTTGAAGTCAATCGTCGATAAGCTCGATGACCTCACCGCCGATCAGAAGCAGCAGATCAAGACGGTATTTGAGAACTTCCAGGAGGCCAACAAGGACAAGTCCGGTCCGCCCAGCCCGGAAGTCGGCCGCAAGCTGCACGAGGATATCTTCGCCATCCTGACCGACGGCCAGAAGGCCAAGGTCGAGAAGGCCCTCGAGGGCCAGCGTGGCCGCCGCGATCGCGAAGGCCGCCCCCGCCGCCAGCGCGGTGGTGATGAGCCAAAGGACGAAGGCGTCTAAATCGCGGCAAAGCAAAGCACCGCTTTTCCAAGCGGGGTTGGCAAAGTTCCAATTCGCTCTTAGAAACAACGGGCCGTCCGGTGCTGCCGGACGGCCCTTTTTCTTGCGCTAAAGCGTTCGCAAGAGACTCAACACCATTCCATTGGCGAGTATTGACTTGGGCGACAGCGTGTTCGATTCCGCAAAGCGCTTGATGGCGAACGCCGCGCGACCAGCGATGCGATTGAGCGGGTAGGGCATTGCCTCGACGTCGTAGTAGTCCACGCGGTCGAGCCGCCAGTTTGCACCGGCGATATCGGCGGCGAATCGAGCAGGCGTGTAGGCGGTTCGCCGCACGTCTGGCTTGGGAGATCCATTGGCTCTGCCCGGCCGGATGCGTTTGGCGACATCCGTCAAGAATGAAAGTCGTGCAGTCAGCGTTCGATTGAGACTGCTCGAATTGGGCAGGGTGATGAGGGCGACTCCGCCCGCCGGCTCGCACTCGTTCGCTCCAATTGCGTGCGCAGTCTGCGCCGGCCTCCGGGTGATCCTCGCAAGTTCGCGCATGGCTTTCGAGGGTTCGTCGAGGTATTCGATCACACCGGCCGCGACCACCACGTCGGCGCAACCATCGCCCAGCGGCAGGGCATGAATGTCAGCCCGCTCACAGCGTGAGCCGGAGAACAAGCCGGAGTGCCGCTGGATTGCGACGTTTGTCGCTTCAACCATCGCCGGCGCGGCATCGAAAGCCCGGTAGTGGCAGCCGCGCGACGCGAGGAATCCGACCAGGTTTCCGGTGCCGGGGCCGATTTCCACGACGCGCGTGCCTGCGTTCACCAGTGGCGCGAGACGTGCCTCCAGAATTGCCTGTCGCCGGACAAAACTCCAGCGCACGGCCGGATCGGCGATGTCGGCGTAAAGGCTCTCCCAGTAGCCCGTTCGACCGAGCTGTTCGAAATGGGCCTCGACGACTTGGCTCGCATCCGTCGACTTGATGGCGCGGGGCGAAGCATGTTTGTCCGGTGTCAGCAGGGCGTTGGCCATGCTTGAATATCGGATGGCCGGGAGGTGGGGCTCAACAATGACACATGCAAGCCCCGCGGCAATGTTGGAAAAGCCAGAATCCGTTTTGAAATCTCGGATTTGAAATCTGAGATTTGAAATCGAAACAATTCAGATCAGCCTGTGATCGCCCAGCGGACCAGCTCCGGCAGGCGGGGGGCCTTGCCCTGCGAGAGCAGACCGATGCGGAAGATGCGCCCCGCGGCGAAGACACAAATCAGCGCGCCGATGAATACCGAGACGATTCCCGCCAGCGGCTGCCACAATGGAATGCCCTGGCTGGCGGCCATGCGCATGGGCATGAGCATCGGCGTCGCGGGGGGAAAGAGAGACAGCATGACCGCGAATCGACTGGTCGGGTCTTCGAGCACGTTGATCCAGATGAACATGGGAAACACAAGGATCAACATGACCGGCGTGAGCAGGCTTTGGGCTTCTTTGAGATCGCTGACCGCAGAGCCGATCGCAATGAACACTGAACCGTACATCAGCACGCCGAGGGCCTGATAGGCGAGCATCCAGGCCATCAGGCGGCCGGGTAGAACATCTGCGTAGCCGTAATAGTCAAGCATGAAATAGCCGCCCGCCAGGTAGAGCGTCATGACGGTCAGCGCGACGCCGACATTTCCGAGCAGTTTGCCGAGCATAAGATCCGCCGGAGGAATACAGCCCAACAGCACTTCGGCGATGCGCTGCTGTTTCTCTTCGAGCGTGGATGACAACAGGGTCTGGGACAACATCATGGACATGAACATCAGCATCATGACGCCCATGGGGGCGAACATGGTGACCATGCGGTTCGATTCGGTTCCTTCCTTCACGACTCCCGTTGCGTCGCGGCTGATCAGGCTGAGCGACCGTAAATAAACCGGAGAAGCGATCCGGGCCATGACGGCCGGGTCGATTCCCGCCGCTGCCATTCGCTCGCTGCGAATGTGTTGATCCAAAGTGGACTCGACCCAGTCGCGCAAGCGTTCGGTGCCGACGCCCTGCGAATGGAATCGCGGCATTTCAACGTTCGCGCCCGCTTCGCTGGCAAGGGCCGTTGGCGGTATGACGAGAAACGCGGCAATGTCGCTGTGCCGGACTTGATCGGATAGCTCAACACCCTGGTCGTCGGTGAGCGGCCAGGGCGGCCCCGGCTTGATCAGGATCTTTGATCTGACTTGTTTCTTTGTTTCACGGTCGAAGATGTCATTCGTGTTGCGCTCCTCGGCTGCCTGCGAAATTCCTGCCAGCAGCTTGTTCGTGCCGTCAATCACGACAATCGTCTTGTCGGTGACGTCCACCCGTCCGCGCAGCAACTTTTGAGCAATAGCCCCGCCCCCCATCAGAACGGGCATCAGGATGAGTGACACCAGGAACGCCTTGGTGCGCACGTTCGCGGAATACTCCCGACGGGTGATGACCCACACCTTATGCATGGACGGTCTCCTGCGAAGCATGGGCTGGGCCGGCGATGCGCACGAAGATGTCACGCAGGCTCGGCCGGGCGATCTCGAAATGCTCCACGCGGGCACGTCCGGTCAGTTCGCGGAGAATCGATTGCGGATCGGCATCCTTCGCGGTGCGCAGCTCGGTGTAACGGCCAAATTCCTTCACGAGCGTCACGCCGGGGAGATTGGCGAATACGCCGTTCTCGCCGAACGCCCGGACACGAATGGTGTCTTCGCCGTACCTCGCCTGAATCGAATCGAGCGTGCCATCGAGCACCTTGCGGCCCTTGAAGATCATGAAGATCGTGTCGCACATCTTCTCGGCGACATCCATGTCGTGCGTCGAGAAGATGACGGTCGCGCCGCGCTGCCGCAGCGAAAGCACGGCGTCGCGCAGCGATTCCATGTTGACCGGATCAAGACCGCTGAATGGCTCATCAAGAATCACGAGTTGCGGATTGGCCACCACCGCCGCGACAAATTGCACCTTCTGGGCCATTCCCTTGGAAAGCGCCTCGATCTTCTTATCCGCCCAACTGGTCATGTCGAGCCGCGTCAACCAATCGTCTATCGAAGCGCGCGGGTCATTCATGCCCTTGAGCGCCGCGTGAAACGCGAGCACCTCGCGGACCTTCATCTTTTTATAAAGCCCGCGCTCCTCCGGCAGGTAGCCGATGCGATCGTCCGCCGCCTTGGCGTGTTCGACGCCGAGCACACGAACCGTGCCCGCGTCGGGGTAGAAGATTCGCAGGATCATGCGCAGGGTGGTGGTCTTGCCGGAGCCGTTGGGGCCGATAAAGCCGTAGATCGAGCCGGTCGGCACGGCCAAATCGAGGTTGTCGACCGCCACCTGCGTGCGGAAGCGCTTGGTGACGCCCTGGAGTTCGATTGCGTTGGACATGCAGCCATTCTAACGACGGCAAGGTCCGGGCTTCACGCGTCACCAATTGTGCCGAAGGCGGCGCCGAGGTCCGCGCGGAGCAATCGATGAAACAGGTGCTCGCCGGCCTCGCGGCGGACGGACAGGCGTCCGGTGTCATAGGCCCAGCTGTTGATGCCCCGCTGAACCGATTCGCAGATAGCGATGTCCTCGTGCTGCACGCGCTCGGCCACGGCCACGCTTTGCCGATGGCGGGCTTCGTCGGTGTCGTCAGCGGCGAAGAAGAAATCGAAGATGACGCGACAGCGATCGACGGCCAGAGGGATGACAAGATTGACGTCCATCACGCCTTCGTACCAGTTGAGCATGAAGTTGGGGTATTTCCAGTAGTAATATGCCATGTCTCCGCGGCGAACGGAGTTCGTGTCGGCGTCGCCACCTCCCGTGATCGGGCTGCTCTGCAGACAGACGCCGCCGAAGGTCTCAATCTTGTAAGCCTTGTCGTCAATGACCGAGGCCAGGCCTTCATGTATGAAGGGCACGTGATAGCCGCCGTCGAGATAGTTGTCGACGTAGACCTTCCAGTTGCAATTCAGGTCGTAGGATCGCCGCTCGGTGAAGCGAAGCTTGGAGAGTTCGAGCTTGGCGACATCCGTTATCAGTCGATCCCGCACACCGGTCAGAGAAGGAATGTGCGGGTGCAATGTTACAAAGACAAACGACTCCCATGCCTCGACTCGAACCGGCTTCAGTCCGTTCTGGGCCTTATCAAAATTACACACGCCATCAAACTGCGGGACGCCCTTAAGCGCTCCGTCCAGGCCGTACGTCCAGCCGTGGTAGGGGCACACCAACGATGCGACACTCCCACACGGCCCTGTTGCGATCTCAGCGGCGTGGTGCCTACATACATTGTAGAACGCTCGCAATGCTCCATCGCGTCCGCGCACGACGACGATCGGATTTCCCGCGATATCAGTCGTGACAAAGTCGCCGGGCTTCTCTACCTGGCTCAACGGCGCGACGTATTGCCACCACGTTCCAAAAATGCCGTGGTTCTCCAAGTCGGCGATGTCCGGATCGCGATACCACGCGGCCGGCGGCGTGGAGGCCTGCTCCAGCGGCAGGTCCGCGTCGTACGCCGTGATCAATTTGCCAATGCGCTCCAGATCCATCATTTTGAGCCTTCGTCGCGGACCATGATGATGTAATCAAGCTTGGGCAGTTCGGCGCCACAATGGCGGAGCATGTTCAACGCCTGCGCCCGATGGTGATTTCCGTGCGTGGCGACCTGCAACAACGCCACGCCGAGCGGGAACTCGCGCACCACGCCGGGCCGCGGCTGCGCGCCGACGATGCGCGTCAAATCCACGTCGGACAGGCTGCCGATGTAAGCGTTTCGCCGCTCGGCCGCGTTGCCATATCGCGCGGCCGCGTCGGCGAGGGACAAGTTCTTGGAATCGGGGAAGAGCCTGCCCGGCCCCTCTGTCCAATTGGAATACCACCACGCCTCGGCATCGAGGATGTGTCCCAACGTGGCCCGCAGCGAACCCATTCCCATGTCGAACGTGCGATCCAGCTTCGAGTCGTCGAGTGTCCTGCAGGCGGCGATGATGGCCCGATGGCACCAATCGGCATGGGCAAAGCAACGGCGAATGGTCAGCAATTCAAGCTTGGGCGGCGGCGCCGGCGGCGTGGCCATGCTCATCTCGAAGCGCATGAAAATGTAATCGGCCCCGAACTTGGGCATCTCGGCGCCGACGTGTCGCAGCATGTTCGTCACTTGTGCCCGATGGTGGACGCCATGCATGACCACGTGGAGCATCAGGTCGCCAAGCGCGAGGGTGTAGGGTTCGCCTGTTCGCGTGGTGAATGACACCATTCGGGCCAGGCCCGCCTCGTCGAGCCGATTGATTAACGTATCTCTCCTGGCGGCTGTTGCCTGCCAGTCTGAGTTGAGTTGGTCGAGTGGGCGCTCGGCCGACAGTGTGGCGTAATTCGGATTGGCGTTGCCAAGCCAGCGCTCCAGCCAGACCTGCTCGACGGACGCGAGATGCTGAAGCGTCTTCCGCAGCGAGCCGGGGCCCATCTCGAAGGGCTGATCCAGCTTGGCATCGGGCAACGGGAGGGCCGCGGCCATGAGTCGATCGCGGCCCCAGTCGTTGAAGAGGAAGAGTTCCTTTAGGGAGTCAATTCGCGACATTTCCAACTCCGTGCCGGGGATTGATGTTCGCCACCATGATATCGTGGTCTCCCGCGGAAGCGGCGCTACAGCGCCAACCGGATTCGAGCTACCATCGTTGTGTGAGCGAACTGGCGCGACAATTCGGCAGCCTGTCGGTGGTCATTCCCGCCTACAACGCGGCCCATCAGGTCTGCGCAACGCTGGACGCCATTCAGTCATTTTTGACAAGAGAGAGCATCCCTCACGAGATCATCGTTGTTGACGACGGCAGTCTGGATACGACGCGCGACGTGGTCACCCGGCGGGCAGGCGGCGTGCGGTTGATCGTCAATGACGGCAATCGCGGCAAGGGCTACAGCGTTCGCCAGGGGATGCTCGAAGCGACGTGCGACTGGGTACTCTTCACCGATGTCGATCATGCCACGCCGATCGATCATCTGACCGGCTTCGGGCCGCATGCGGCGACAAATGACATTCTCATCGGTTCGCGCCGATTAATGGACTCAACCATCGTGCGACGCCAGCCGCGGATTCGGCAGGCGATGGGCCGCGTATTTCCGTATCTCGTTCGGGCCTTCGTACTGCCCCAATTCGCCGATACCCAGTGCGGATTTAAGATGTTCCGGCGCGAGGTGGCCCGCGACATCTTCGGCCGCGCCCAGGTGGATCGGTTTTGTTTCGACGTCGAGATACTGGCGATGGCCGTGTCAAAGGGCTATCGCATCGCGGAGCTGCCGGTCAACTGGCGCAACCCCGAAGGCGGCTCGACGCTGCGGATCGTGCGCGACACGGCGCGGATGCTGACGGACTTGTGGCGGATCAGGCGGCGAATGAAGAGCGGATTTCGCTCATAGCGAGACCGGCGGCATGATTTCGAAACCCATCCCCAATCCCCAATTCAGAGTGATCCCCTCGTGGCTATCGATGCCGCAGTCGCAGAACGTGGGGAAGCAGTCCGGCGCGGTGTTTGAGCATCTTCACGCCCACCTGTCGCAATTTGTTGTGATGACCGTGACAGCCGGTTGAGAGCAGGCCGCTGCAGACAATCGTCGTCAACATGGCAAGCGTGATGAAGCGTTTTCGCACCTCGGGAGTCTCCTATTGAATTGGCCACCGGCTCACCGCGCTCAAGCCTGCGGTTAAGCCGCGCCCGTCTGGAAGCAGTCGACTGCCGACCGTTGAACCCGATCGGTTTGTGTGTCGACCGCTCCCAAGCGGCCGCGGCTTTGAGGCGGAGGCTTTGAAGCCACAGGTCGGTTCCCAAGGATGGACCCAAACCGACCGGATTTGTTAGTGGATCGCCCATCGCCGTGCGGCGCGGGACGTCAACGGCCCATTTGAGCCAGCTGCCGGTCATGGATGCGGGCAAACAGAGCCTGGGCGGCCATTGCCCCGATGAGGGCCATGAACATGTCCCACTGGGCATCCCACACGTCACCCTGCGAACCGACAAAAGCGCTCGCTGCTTCGTCGGAGATCTCGGCCGCCCACCATTCGATCATCTCGTAAAAAGCGCTGACTGCGAGGCACGCACATGTCACCAGCGTGAACAGCCATTTGCCGGGCCGCAGCGGCGAGGTGCGAAGCAGCAGCTCGCGCACGACCAGTGCCGGGAAGAACCCCTGAGCGAGATGTCCGAGCCGATCGTAATGGTTGCGCGACAAATGAAACGTGTCGCGAATCCAACTGAAAAGGGGCTCGCGGGCGTAGGTGTAGTGTCCGCCGATGACGAGGATGATGGCGTGCAACCAGATGCCAATATAGGCGAGCCGCGTGAATGGGAATCGGCGGTAGGTGGCGCAAAGGAGGATTGCAGCGGCGACGGCGGGGGCGACTTCGAGCATCCAGGTGAGCCGGTCATAGGGGAATGCCCCGGACCATGCCAGCAGGATGAGGAATGATGCGAGCAGTGCGATCAGCAGCCGATCGGGTTGTCGGGTCATTTGGCGAATCATAAGGCGAAGCGCGGAAACAAATTGGGACTGTCCATCTGCCGGGGGGCATGGCCGCGGCTGTTGGC
>CAYXEY010000115.1:0-11085 GCA_964464105.1 uncultured Planctomycetaceae bacterium | reverse complement strand
GTCGAAGTTTGGCAGCGCGGCTCATCCCTGGCGCCGGGTGGATCGTCCACGGTGGGTGTCGTCGCGGGACCGGAGTATCCCGCCACCGCGCTGGCGCTGCTGGCGTTGGCCGCCTCGTGGCAGGGGCGACATGGAACGGCCGCCGTGCTCGCGGGCGTCGCATTCAATTTCCACGGTTCGATCGCCGCGTTCGCCGGGGCCATGGTCATCGCGGCCGCCATCTTTGAAGCTGGCCGCGGTTCGCGAAACATCATCGCTGCATTCGGTCGCGCCGCGGCCCGTTTCGTCGTGGCAGCGTCGCCGACCCTGGTCTGGCTTACGCTCAAGCCTGCGCCCGCCGCCACGATGTCCGTCGAGGATTGGCTGCGCTTCCCGCGCTGGATCTACCCCGATCATATGATTCCCTCATCGACACCGATGCAGCAATGGCTGCTCATGGCGGCGTTTCTCGCGCCGGGCTTCATCGGGCTCGTATCGCTCGCTCCGCGCTGGCGAAACCACCGTGCCGTGCTGGCCGGCTGGATCGCGGCGACGGCGCTGCTGCTGATCGCGGGCTTCGTCTTCGTCGAATGGCTGCCGATCCGCACGGTGGCGCAGCTCACGCTCTTCCGCGGGGCGCGCTTCCTCATGCTGCTCGTGCTTGGATTTGGACTGACGTATTTATTAAGTGAAACCCGCCGCCCCGGTTTCGCCGGATTCTCCGCGGCCCTGACATTGTTGCTCTATGTAACCCCCGTTTCGCCCGAACTCGCCTGGGTGGGTCACCTCGGCCTGGCCGGACTGTTCGCGGTCATCGCCGTGCGCGTCGTGGGGTGGAAGCGGATCGCGTCAGGCATCGGCGTCGGCGGCGCGCTTGGGCTGCTCGTGGCCGATGCATTTCGTTTCGATCGTCTGGGGACGTACGTCTCCTGGCGCTGGCCGCTGGCCGCCGTCGCGCTGGCCTTTGTCTTTTTCACCATCGGCCGCACCACGCGTCCGATCTTTCATCTGGCGACCCTGGCCGCGCTTGCCTGTGTCAGCCTCTGGCTGGCTGAGCTGCGCGTCGCCGAGCCGGTCTCGCAGGCCGCGTTGCAGCGCGCCGCCGCGATGCGTGAACTGGCGCCGGTCATCGAAAAGGCCTGCCCCGCCGGCGGACTCGTCGTCGCCCCGCCCGACATTCGCAACCCCGGGGCGTGGGCGTCGCGCGGCAGTTTTCTCTGCCGCCAGCAGTTGACCACATATGCGTATGCGCCGTGGCTGGCCGAAGAGATCCTCAAGCGCATGCAGTGGTACCTCGACGCCCCGCCGCAACACGTGGCCGAAAGCGATGCGATCGTACAAGCCATGTCCGCCGGATATCGCCGACGCGATGCGAAGCAGTTTGAACAATTGCGTGATGAGTACGGCGTGCGCGTCGCCATCGTGGATCGTGATCAGCGGCTTCCGTTTCCCCGCATCGGCGGCAACGCGACGTTCGATTTGTATTCGCTGGGCGAGCCGCGCGCAATCGCGAACAACGAGCCTGCAGTCGCTCCGAGTGTGAAAGAGGCATCGGCCCATGTGCTCGCCGGCCGCGCGAATGTGCCGGAAGCGCGTGAATCCAGCAACGCACCGCGCGAGCAGATCATCACCCGCGGCAAGGCCCGCATCGTCCGTCCCGTACTTCGGGCAGCCGGGAGCCCCACGCCATGACCTTGTTTGTATTACTGCCGGCGTTCAATGAAGAGGACTCGATCCCCGCGCTGCTGCCGCGCATTGCCGAACTGGTTGACAAGGTACGGGCCGACATTCGCATTGTGCTGGTGGATGACGGAAGCCGCGATCAGACCAACGCCCGCATGCGTGCATTCGCAGCCGCTCATCCCGAGCTTCGGGTCGACATCCTCACCCATGTCATCAATCGCGGGCTGGGCGAGACCATGCGGGATGGCGTCGAGCATTGTGTCGCTGCTGGTCGCGCGGGCGACGTGATCGTGCGCATGGATTGCGATGATTCGCAGGACCCTTCGTACATTCCGGCCCTGATCGAGTGTCTGCAGCGCGGCAATGACGTGGCATTGACTTCGCGCTACCAGCCCGGCGGCGGCGATACCGGGCTGACCGGCTATCGCAAGTGGCTCAGTTGGGGCGCGGGCCTGTTCATGAAGGCGTGTTTTCCGATTCGCGGCGTGCGCGACTACTCGTCGGGCTATCGCGCCTATCGCTGGGAGATTCTCCGCGACGCCGTGAATATCTACGGAAATCGCTTTATCGAGCAGAAGCTGCTCGGCTTTTCGTGCACGCTGGAGAAGCTGGTCAAGCTGGACATGATCGGAGCACGCATCGCCGAAGTCGCCCATGTGCTCCACTACGACCGCAAGAAGAGCGTCAGCAAGATGGCCAGCCGGCCCACGATGCTTGGGTACATACTGCTGGCGGTGAAATACAATCCGCTGGTCGGCATCAGCCGTCGCGCTTGGCGGCAACGCATCGCCGCCGTGCGAAATGCGATTCCCGTCAATTATCCTCTTACCCAGGAGCCGGTCGCATGTGCGGCATCGTCGGCTGCCTGAGGCCTTCGAAAAATGCACGCGTCGATCCTGCCATGATCGACGCCATGGCCGATTCGCTGGCCCATCGCGGGCCGGACGGGCGCGGCGTGTGGAGCTCGGGTCCGATCGGACTGGGCCATCGCCGGCTGGCGATCATCGATCCGGCGAACGGCGCGCAGCCGATGGCCAGCGCCGATGGTTCGCTGCAACTCGTTTTCAATGGAGCAATTTACAACCACGTCGAGCTGCGCTGCGAGCTTTCTTCGCGCGGCGCGATGTTCCGCACGAGCTGCGATACCGAGGTCATACTTCATGCGTACGAAGCATTCGGCGACGACTGCGTTCAGCATCTCAACGGCATGTTCGCGTTCGCGTTGTGGGATGGCCGCCGAAACCGATTGTTCGTGGCGCGCGACCGCATCGGGATCAAACCGCTTTATTGGGCGAGCACGCCGCACGGGTTCTTCTGCGCTTCCGAAGTGAAGGCCCTGCTCGCATCGGGCCACGTCGCCGCGCATTGCGATCGCGACGCGTTAAGCGAGTACTTCACCTACCAGTTCGTGACCGGCGAGCGCAGCTTGTTTGCCGGCATTCATCGGCTCGAACCAGGATACGCGCTCTCCGTTTCGCCCGATGGGAATGCAAAGCCGGAAATCAGGCGCTATTGGACGCTCTCCGGCGAGATCGACACGCATCACACATTTGACTATTTTAAAGACCGCCTGCGCGAGCTGCTGGCCGATTCGGTTCGCCTGCAGCTTCGCTCGGATGTGCCGCTCGGGGCCTATCTCTCCGGTGGGGCGGATAGCTCGATTGTCACGTGTCTCGCGGCGGCACGAAGCGAATCGCCGCTCAGCGTTTTCTGCGGCGCGTTCGACGAAGGTCCGGAGTTCGACGAATCGCCCTACGCACGGCTTGTGGCTGAGCGCGCCGGCGCGGTCTATCACGAAGTACGGCCGACGGCGAACGACTTCATCGATCTCATGCCCCAGCTCATCCGCCTGATGGACGAGCCGATGGCGGGGCCGGGTTTGTTTCCGCAATATTGCGTGTCGCGTCTTGCGGCAAAGTCGGTCAAGGTCTGCCTCGGCGGACAGGGCGGCGACGAGCTTTTTGGCGGCTACGCGCGGTATCTCATCGCGTATCTGGAGCAGTGTCTCAAGGGTGCGATTCAGGGCACCCGCCACGATGGCGAATACGTCGCCACCTGGGACACCATCGCGCCGCAGCTTCCGATGTTGAAGACCTACCTGCCGCTGCTGCAGGACTTCGTAGCGAGCGGTCTGTTTGACGACATGGATCGCCGTTACTTCCGGCTGATCGCCCGCGATGACGGCCTGACGAATGTGCTGAGCGGCGACGTGTGGAATACGACGCGCCGCGCGGGTGTCTTCGAGCGATTCCGCGAGAAATTTAAATCCGCCCCCGCGCAGAGTTATATCGCCCGCATGACCCACTTTGACATGACCACGTTGTTGCCGGCCCTGCTGCATGTCGAGGATCGCGTCAGCATGGGCGTCGGACTCGAATCGCGCGTGCCCATGCTCGATCATCGCATCGTTGAGCTTGTGCAGACCATGCCGCCGGTCATGCGCTTCGCCGGCGGACGATCCAAGCATGTGCTCCGCGAGGCCGTTGCCGACTTCGTCCCCGCGCCGGTGCTGGCCCGACAGGACAAGATGGGCTTCCCCGTGCCACTGGCCAAGTGGGCCTCGGGTCCGGTGCGCGATTTCCTTTGCGACGTGCTGCTTTCGCGACAGGCCCGACAGCGCGGGCTGTATCGCACCGATGAAATCGAGCGACAGATTACGAAAACGGGGAAGTTCAGCCGCCTGCTTTGGGGCCTGCTGAGCATTGAGCTCTGGCACCGCGAGTTCATCGATAAACCGGTCACACAATCAAGTATTGAACAGCCGCTGGAATTGACTCCTGAATCTGAAGCCTCAGTCTTCAAATCTGAGATCTCAAATCTCAGATTGATGGCCGAGGAGTTGTCGCGGGCCGCCAGTTTGATCGTGGAGCCTGCGTTGGGTGCTGCAATGAGTCCCGCTTCTGAAGCATCCGAAGTCGATCTCTTCCTCGATCGCGAAAATCGCATCGCCTCTCTTGTGGCCGGACACCTCGCCGCGCCGTAGGATTCATGCATCGGGCCGATCGGCTCGACGCGCGGCTCCGCGCGTTGGATCGCAGGCAGGCAGAGAGTCAGCACGTGCGGCCATCATTCGCCCGCGGATTTGTGAGCCGGTTCGTCATCACGATGGGTCTATGCGCGGGTGTGTCGAGCTGCGCCGAGCTGCCTGGCCTCGGTGCCGCGGCGATTGGTTTCACCGACGGCAACAACGCTCAGCTCATTCCCGTCGACATTTCGAGCGGCATCACCTTCGTCGATCAGATCTTTCCCTTCGGCGATTTCGACGGATATGACCTGGGGGCCTTCAACGCCGGCGACCGCATTCGCGTGGCCTTTGCCGGCGGCTTCCTGCTGCGGGCCAGTGCCATGCTGGTCGATGGCGATCGAGAGGTCATCCTCGACGGGCTCGATGGCAACTCGCCGGACTTGACGGAAATCGAGCATGTGCTGGCGAACGAGGTGACGTCGCTGCGGCTGTATGTCGGTCCCGGCCATCAGCGCCGCATCCCCGTTGAAATCCTGCCGGTGCCGACCGACGGGTTCTATGCGGTGACGGTTGAAAAGACGGGCGTCAACATACGCGTGCCCTCGCCGCGGCCCCAGGTGGTCATCCTCGATTTCAGCGGCGGCTTCGACGAGCAGTTCTTCGGACGCCCGACCTACATGGCGCCCTTCGTGGCCGCGCAATACAACCCCGCGCTGGCGGGCCGGGAGTCCGAAATCGCGGCGTCCGCGCTGGCGCGTGTTCGCGAAATCTATGCCGCCTACGCCATCGACGTTCGCCTCGACATCGGCACCGAATTCAATGGCCCGGTGTCGCGCGTATACGTCACCGCGCCGGATTACTTCACGGTCCTCGACGCGTCCTTCGCGGCCGGTCAGGTGCGTTACATCGACTTCGGCAACCGCGATCGAAGCGATGTGGCCATCGTTTCGACGGCGCCGACCGCCACGACCGACCCGGCGCGACTCGGCGTTCGCCTCGGTCGACTGGCCGCGCATGAGATCGGTCACCTACTGGGATTGGTGCATCAGACCGAAGGCCTGATGGGGCCATCCGGCGGGTCGAACGATCTGGAGGATGCGCCGGTGCACGGCTTCTTTGGTTACACCAATGAGGCCATCGCAGCATTCTTCCCCGACGCCCCGCGCCTCTTGCAGACGCCGGAGGCATATTTGATTCGAGTGATTGGATCCAGCGACTGAAATCAAGCCAACCTGGGGGCGGCCGTTGGATTTGCGCGCGGTAAAGCAAAGTTCCACTTTGCTTCATTCAGGTCTGATCGGGGAAAAACCGAGGCCGACGGGGCTCGAACCCGCAACCTCCGCCGTGACAGGGCGGCGCTCTAACCAATTGAGCTACGGCCCCTTACAACTGCAAGGGGTTCCCACAAGCCGGCTCGCTCGTGCGGAAGCAGGGGAAGTTAAGCGCTGGGGAGCGTTTCTGTCAAGGCGAGGGGTCCGGCGGCCCCTTCGACCCCTTCGACCGAGGGTTTGGGCACTGCGAGGAGGATAACACGATTGGTTGCAGGGTCCGGCAGGCGGCAGGTTGTCCCGATGGGGAAGGTCGAACGCGGAAGTCGGAACGCGGAACAGAAGAGGATCGTTCTGACTTCAGACTTCCCACTTCCGCCTTCCGCGTTCAATTGACCCGCGTGGGCCAGCGCTTCAGGTGGACCTTTTTGCCGGGGCGGACGCGGTAGTCGTTGGGTTTGATAGCCATAAGCAGAATCGTAACGCATAGGCACGAAGGGGAGGGACAAAGAGGCAAAGGGACAGAGGGACAAAATGGTCCGGGTGCAATGCCGACGGCCACAGCCTGGTCGTCGTAGCGACCGTCGGCGTGCGTGCCACGTGACCGGCAGCCCGTAACCTTAAGCTCGGAGCGACTTAAGATTCGCCATGCCGACGTCTATAGGCCTCGTCGTCGCGCTCATCCCATGACATCATTTCCCAATTTGCATTCTCAAGCGAATCATCTTCATTACTTGCCGATTCGCGCTCATCGCTACATTGAGGACAGAATCGGGAATTCGGACATACATCCCTCCCGCAATCAACACATGACACCGCCGTGCGCGCTCTTTGGGTGTCTCTAGCCTCCATGCAAGCGCTACAACACCTTTTGGCAGAAGAGTCTTTTTCGAAAATGCAACCCCACGTTGGACAAATCCTGCGGCGCAAACTCCTTAGGAGAGCAAATGTAGCTCGATCAATATTCGAGTCTCTTGATTTTCGCAGCAGACGGTGAGTCGCCGTCAGCACGGCGAGTGAGACTGACGGCTTATGTAAACTATGTCCGACAACCGGAACGTCTGAAGAAGTTGGCAAATATCGAACTACCAATACTGCGTCCGTTATCTCGATAATTGTCCCAATGCCAATCCACAAATCATGGGTAATAGTGCCTTCGCCCTGCGTAAGCGAGAGTTCCTTGAGAAAGAAGAAGACAAGCTCGGCGTCGTCGGAGGCTCTAATGGCCTTCGAGCTATTCCGCGTTAGGTGCAACTTGTTGACTAATAGCGTGTCTTCCGACACGAAATCAACGATTGTAGTCTTAACCATTGTCTCACCTGCGGCTTCCGGTAAGTGCGCATGCCAGCTAAATTGTAATCAGCGCGGGCAATTTCCGCTTACGCGCTGGGCAGTTTTGTGTTCGCGCTGGCCAGTTTAATGTCCGCGCTGGCCATTCTGAACTCCGCGCTGGCATGTTTTGCTGCCGCGCTAGCCAGCGCCGAGTCCGCGCAGGCCAGTTTTGTCTTCGCGCTGGCCAGCGCGGAAGTCGCGCAGGGTGCTTATGCGGGCGTTTGTAGATTTTCAGGTGCGGGGCGGAGTCTATTTCCCGGCGGCGTGATTATCGGGAGCTTGCGCGGCCTCGATTGAGGCCTCCGGCGGGGTGCCAACCGGGCAGGGTGGGGCGGCTTCGGACTGAACTCGTCAAATAACTTGCGATCTTGCAAGGATTTACGCGCGACAAACTGCGCAACGAGCCACGTGACCACATGTTTGATTAAGATGCGTGCGTGAAGAGTCAAAACCTGGCAGACAATTTCCTGTTCCGCCTCGCCTACATCGCGTTCGTCGTGTTTCTTTTCCTAGGTTTGGCCCTGCCGGGATTTCCCTATCCGCGGCTTCTGTACCTCCTCATGGGACTCCTAAATGCCGTCGCCCTGATCTGCATTTACCGATCACGCCGCCAGCGCGAGAGTTGATCAAGCCCTTCCCGGAATCTAAGGGGACATTCTACTTTTTCAATTCTTGCAACGAGATTCGGGGAGTTGCCATCAGTAAATAAAGAAGCCGATTGGAGCAGCGATCGCGGCTGGGCCGCGTCTCGCCGTCACAATCGGCTTCCCGAATGACTGCTCTATCAGCGCAATAGGCTCTATTCGACTTGCGTCTTACCGATCAGGCCTGCGCTTCTGCCTGAACCAGCAACGGCGGGCGGCGGCGGCGGCGGCGCTTCTTGATGCCGTCGGGAATGCGCTCTTCGGCCACCCGCGGCTGAGCGCGGTTGCACAAATCAAGGGCCTCGATCGCCGTTTCAGCGAACAAGTCTGACTTCACTTCGCGCCACAGTTCCTCGGCCCGGTTGAACACGCCGCCAGAGACGATGATGTTCATCCGCGGACAGGCGTTCACATCGCGGATCATGGAGATGAGTCCGCGCACGCCCGGCACGTCCGACGGCTTGCTGCCGAAGACGAGGAGGATGTCCGGTCGAACCTGTCCGACCAGGGTGAGGATTTCGTCATGCGGAATGCCGCTCCCGACGAAGAAGACGTCCCAGCCATCGGCCTCGAAAAGGTCCGAGGTCATCTGCGCGCCGAGTTCTTCGGTTTCACCATCGGCACAGCAGATCAGAATACGCTTGTCGAGTTTCTCGCTGCGGGCAAGGTTGGCCTGCAGGTGATCGGCCACGACGCGGTTGATTCGCGTGGCCAGATGTTCGGTGGCGAGATTGATGCGATCGTCGCGGTACATCTGATCCACCCGGGCCATGGCCGGCCAGATCAAGTCGCGGTAGAGCGTGCGGGCCGGAAGGCCGGACTCGAGGGCCTGCACGATCACCTCGCGGCATTCGCGTCGCTGACCGCTGAGCAGGGGGTTCATGTACTTCTGGAGGAGGTTTGATGACATGTGCAAGGCTCCAGGCGGCTGATCGATGGCGGCAAGTTCTGCCATGTCGCCGGACCCTCCGGATCCGGTGACACCCGATCAACCCCGTCTCGTTTTCCCAAGTCCCGCCCCGAGTCCATTTCGAGGCCACCACAACCGCAAGCCTGTTAAGATAGGTAAGATACGTTAACTAGGCAAGATAGATTGTCGGGAAACGGGCATGAAAAACTTGAGGGGTCGGGCGGAATTTGCGAAAGTGGCGTGGGTTGCGGGGCGGTGTCTGGACGAACTAAGACATAAGTTACTATCAATAAACGTTTTATAGTTCATGGGAGGCGATGTGAGGCCTCCGGCCTAACCTGCCGGGAGAGTGGCAGGAATCGTCGTGGCCGCTGCGGGGGGCCGATTGGCCGGGGCCGAATTTCCAACAATTGAGCCGATTTGCGAGTCCATTTCAACCCGTTGAACCTTCCAACTGTTGGCGGAATCCATCGACAACCGGCACACAATTCTGGCGCCGGCCTTGGAGCGGTCATTCGGATCGCTGCCGCTGACTGAGGCGACTTCGGCGAGGATGACGGCGTTCTTACCGGTGATCCTCGGTGGCTGAATTGCAGCGGTCTCCAATCGATCGGCGTAATGGGCACAAATCGAAACCCAGCTCTCGGTCACGATACGAACCGCGCCGTCTTCCTTCAAATCGATGGGAACCTGGGCCCCGCCCCGGGTGCGATAGTTTTCGAAAATGGCGGACTTTGCCGCCAAACCCCGCACTTCAGCCATGGTCGCGAGATATTCATCGCGATTCGCCTCAATTCCCAAGCCCCGTGCCCGGGCACGCTGAGCCTTGGCGAGTCGC
This sequence comes from uncultured Planctomycetaceae bacterium, assembly GCA_964464105.1. Taxonomy (GTDB): domain Bacteria; phylum Planctomycetota; class Phycisphaerae; order UBA1845; family UTPLA1; genus CAYXEY01. The sequence goes on along the minus strand of CAYXEY010000115.1, from coordinate 1,466 downwards.
GTCAAGAGTGCCTTGGTCACATCCTCGGGCGTGGCATTCGCCGCGACCACGTCGGCCTTCGCCTCCAGCGTCGTCACCTCCGATGCCTGGTGCCGCCGGTCATCGCGGCATCCGGCAATCACGACCATCAGAATCGCCGACCCGATCGCATAATTCACGCGTTTCATGGCTTCGGAATCTACGTCCATTGCCAGCTTGCCGCAATCCTTGTCGCCCGTGCGGCCCGCCCCTATAACGGCCGCATCCATGCCGCGCAATCAAGGTTCATCGCTGGAAGCTGCAACGAAGCGGATCGGCCGCGCCATCTTCGACCGCGCCGAGGCGGCCGCGCCAAGCATCCTCTCCTTCGAATACTGGCAGCGCGCTTCGCTCGACTGGCTGACCCGCGATCCCGATCTCAAGATGCGGCTCTTCCGCTTCATCGAGGTCTTTCCGGCACTGAAGTCGCGCGAGGCCATCGCGCGGCAACTCCTGGAATATTTGCGACCGGCCGAAGGCAGCGGTCCCGTGTTGCCCAGTCCCTTGGCGCTGGCCCTCTCTTACACGCGACCGGATGGCGTTTATGCCGGACTGGTAGCCGGAAGTGTGCGCTTCGCCTGCGGCATGATGGCCCGGCAATTCGTCAGCGGCTCGACGCCGCGGGAGGCCATTGCCGCCGTCGTTCGCATGCGCGAAGCCGGCATGACGTTCACGCTGGATGTTCTCGGCGAGACGGTCATCTCCGACGTCGCGGCCCGCGAGCATCAGCAGGCATATATCGAATTGATCGAAAAGCTGGCGGAATCGTCGCCCGCCTGGCGACCCGCCCCCGTACTGGACGAAGCACCCTTCGGTAAATTGCCACGCGTCAATATATCGATCAAGCTCAGCGCCATTGTGCCGAAGCTCGATCCGGTCGACGTGGCATCGACTGAGAAACTGGTGCTCGATCGTCTGCGGCCCATCCTCCGCGCGGGGCGCGATCGCGGCGTGTTCGTCAACGTCGACATGGAGCACTACGCGGTCAAGGATCTCACCCTGGCGCTCTTCAAGACGCTCCTGATGGAGCCGGAGTTCCGGGACTGGCCACACATCGGCATCGTGATTCAAGCTTATCTTCGCGACGCCTGTCGCGACATGAGCGACCTGATCGCCTGGGTGCGCCAGAGGGGCACGCCGATCACCGTGCGTCTCGTGAAGGGCGCATACTGGGATTACGAAACGATCCAATCGATGCTCAACGGCTGGACCCCGCCGGTCTGGACCGAGAAGTGGCAGAGCGACGCGGAGTTCGAGCGGGTCGCGCGACTCATGCTCGAAAACACTGATGCGGTCCGACCGGCCTTCGCGAGTCACAACGTACGCTCGATCGCGTCCGTGCTGGCGATGGAAGAGGCCCTGGGTCTGCCGCCGCGCACGCTCGAATTGCAGATGCTGACCGGCATGGGCGATCAGCTTAAGCGGGCCGTGGTGGCGATGGGGCAGCG
>CAYXEY010000114.1:0-11107 GCA_964464105.1 uncultured Planctomycetaceae bacterium | reverse complement strand
CGCTGCCCGCATCCCAAGCGATATACCTGCCGCTCGTGACATCGGGGGATGCACTCGGCGTCATGGGCCTTCGGCCACGAAACCTCCATGTTCCATTGGAACCCGATCAACGACACATGCTGGAGACTTTCGCCACGCAGCTCGCAATTGCGTTGGAACGGGCCGAACTTGCCACGCAGGCGGAAACAGCGCGTCGCGAAGCGGAGACCGAGCAGGTCCGCAGTTCTCTGCTCAGCTGCGTCTCTCACGACCTCCGCACGCCGCTGGCCACCATTGCGGGTGCGGCCAGCACCCTGGTTGATGGTGCGCAATTGCCCGAACCGACTCGCCGAGAGCTCGCGCAATCCATCGCAGAGGAAGCCGGTCGATTGAATCAACTCGTCGGCAAGCTCCTCGACATGACGCGGCTTGAATCAGCCGGGTTTCGAATTCAGAAAGATTGGTACCCGCTAGACGAACTCGTGGGCGCGGCCCTTACGCGACAAGCCGCAGTCTTGAAGAGGCATCGCGTCATTACCCAGATTCCGGACAACCTCCCGCTCCTTCACGTCGACGGACCGCTGGTCGAGGAAGTGCTCAGCAACCTGCTAGAGAACGCCGCCCGTTACACGCCGGCCGATTCAACCGTAACGATTGGCGCAGCGCGCGCGAACGACCGGGTCCTTATAGACGTGCTCGATGACGGCCCGGGATTACCCGCCGATGCCGGGCGCGATATCTTCCGCCGCTTCGTCCGTCACCGCCCGCCAAGCGATCGCCAGGGCACGGGCCTCGGGCTGGCGATCTGCGAAGCGGTGGTCCAATTGCATGGTGGCCAGATAGGCGCTGAAAACCGTTCCGAGGGCGGCGCCCGATTCTGGTTCACGCTACCAGTTGAGCCGGGAGCGCCAACGGGTCTTGTGGGAGCAACGGAATTGCCCGTCGGGTCCGAACCGGCCGTACCTTCCAAACAGGAGGCCACGCCTTGACCGCCGCACCAGCTTGTGTCCTGCTAGTGGAAGACGAATTGCCGATCCGGCGATTCCTGCGACCGGCGATCGAGGCCGCCGGTTGGCGGCTGATCGAGGCCGAAACTGGGCAGCGCGGCATTCTCGAAGCGTCACAGAGCCGGCCGGATGTGATCATCCTCGACCTCGGTTTGCCGGATATCGACGGAATCGCAGTCATCCGGCGTGTGCGGGAGTGGTCCACCTTACCGATCATCATCCTCTCGGCCCGCGGCCAGGAGCAGGACAAGGTCGCAGCGCTAGAAGCGGGTGCCGATGACTACGTCCATAAGCCCTTCGGCGTAAGCGAGCTGATCGCACGCATTCGCGTCGCGCTTCGGCACGCTGCCAGCCGGGCTCAACCTCAGGTCGATCCGACCATCGTCGCGGGTGAGGTCACGATTGATCTGCACCGCCGGATCGTGACCAAAGGCGGACAAGACGTTCATCTCACACCGCTCGAATACAAGCTCCTGACAACACTCGCTCGACACGCGGGCATGGTCATGACGCACCGTCAACTTCTCCAAGAGGTGTGGGGCCCGGGCCACGCCGAAGACTCGACATCGCTTCGCATGTTCATGCGCCAACTTCGCCAGAAGCTGGAGGATGATCCAACTCAGCCGCGCTTCTTGCTGACGGAAACAGGGGTCGGATACCGCCTCCAGGAGGCATGACTGCAGTGCGCTCCGACGCGACGAAGCCGGTGCCGGTCAGCAAGGCGAAAATGAAATTGCAACGACGCGCTTCGACCGAAGTTCGTTTAGAAAATGTTAGATAACCGGGGTTTCGCAACTTAGACAGTTGATTCGACACAACTTAGGTGGTTTGACCGTCCCGAATCGACCCTCGAAACCGCGTTTGCGATAGGCAACGCACCTGGGCGCTTCGCTCCCGAACGTTGACAGGCCCGGCCTGCTTGGAGAGGCGATTCAGTAGCTTCAGGGACGTCTCACAGGACGCCAGTGCTTCGACTAACCGGCCCCGACCCCTCAGCACTTCGCCCAAGCCATGATGAACGGTGACCGATGTCACACAGGACGAGCCCATCGATGGACTGGGAGACGGCGATACCGCTCCGGATGCAGTGATTCAGGGTGGTACGGTATTGGTGCGAGCCGATCGGGCCGGGAACGGAAACGGCCGCGTGTACCGTATTGCGTTCGAGGCGAACGATGGCGCCGGCGGCGTCTGCAGCGGGCATGTTCTGGTGCCCGCTCCGCATTTAAGCAGAAAGAACAGCCCGCCGAGCATAGTTGATAACCAAAACGTCAACTCACTCGGGTCGTAGTGCATCGTTCAGGTCGCGACCAAGCCAACCGTGGGCTATCGACACCGAAGTGCTATGGTTCATTTCCAACTACGTCCCCGGAAAAAGACGTTCGAGAAATTGCTATTTAAGAGATGTCAGACCGGATCGTTTCAGGTCGATCTAACATCAGTGGCCCTAGAAAATGAACGAAACGAACTCTGGGGTGGCTCCCCGACGAATAAAAATAACTGAGCAAAACCTCGATTGCAGGCCAGCAACGAGGGTACGAAAAGGGATACGTCGACAATTCACTCGATACAATTAAATAAATCTATTCGGGTATTATTTTTGACCAAGTCGCGTAACTCATTGCCGGAAATTGGCTTGTCGAAATAGAGGGAACTCTACGCTCCCTAAACTCTGAGATTCTTCGGAATTAGACTAGCGCGACGCGCACAACCGCGCACTCAGTTTCCGCGAGAATTTGTCCATTTGCAGGAACGCTCCTGAAAGAGTTCTGCGAGTCTTGAGCACTCTCGGAGCTGCGGTAAAATCACACTAATTCCCAAGCCATTCAGTTGGTTTGTCATGTTCACAGTCATCGGCATTGGCTGAATGTTCGAGTTCATTTCGTTGCGAGTATGACTCTCGGGACTGCAGCAAGGACTCCAAAAGACTGGCCGCGAGAAGATATCTCGCGGCCAGTCCATTTTTGATAGCGTAATGGAATTCCCAATTTGGCAGGTCAGAGTGCCAGAAGAGACTCGACGAACCCTTGCACATCGGCTGCGTCAATAACGCCGCTATGGTTGAAATCTCCACGGCACAGATCACCGGCCTGCGTTGACGAATTCGCCAACGCCCTAACAAACAACTGGATGTCGCCGCCGTTTGAATAGGAGTCCTGGTTCATGTCGCCGTCCAGAGTTGGTTCGCAGGGCGAGACTGTCAGCTGCCACGAAGCATCGTCGATGCCCTGGCTGTTTGTTGCGCGGGCTGTAATTGTGAATGGGCTGCCATTGGCACTCGTCTCGGCCCAGAAGACGACGCCGCTGATTGGATCAATGCTCATTCCCGGGGGGCTGACAACCAGCGACCATGTAATCGGCAGCGTGCCCTGAAGCAACACAGGCGTTGGCCCTGTGTAGGAGTTCGGTTCCTGTACCGTTCCATTGGGTATATCAGAAATAATTGGTGGCAGCTCGCCGCCGCCTCCACCACGAGGCATTTTGGTGTAGACACACTGGCCGCTGCCTGCTGGACTGGGGCAATCGGCTGGTGATCCAGCACATATTGCGGCCGGCGAGAAAATTGCATGGCCGTCAAGAAACACCTGTGTAAGCGGCACGCGATGTTCCGGACCCACAGGAACTCCAGTTGGTATCCGATGAACGTAGAAATGAAGATGAGACCCGCTCGCCGCGCAGCCGAGATCGTCATTCGTTCCAATTATATCGCCAGCTGCAACAATAGCGCCATTCGAAAGCGAAGGAAGCGGTGTAAGGTGAATATAATTGGAGCGTACCGGTTGGCCGAATAGATCTGTTCCATTATCTATAACTACGAGCCAGTAATTTCCATTGCAACTTAAGAGTGATTTTTGAAAGGTGCCGCCATGGGCAGCGCGGATTGACTTGCCAAACGCAATTGACTCGTGCGCCCGCTGACAATCCCCTGAATCGGCCGCCAGATAAAAATCACCCGCAAATATTGCTCCCTGGTCCTCATGACAGGCGCGAGTTTCAGGGACCCAATATTGGGTTTCAGATACTCCAGCGTCTCCGAGTTTGTCCCACGGTACTCGCAAGTGTATCGGGCCTGGACTTGGACCAAAAACAGCAGTCGCAGTCTGATCCGTGCTCAATGTAATCGTACGGGACCGACAGACATCTTCTTGCCCCGCAATCTGCCATTTCTGAAAAACATTACCGTTGACCGTTGCCGGCGCGGTAAGTAAGACCTGAGAGTTTTGATTATAGATTCGTTGGAAGGGAGTTACACCCACGCCTTGATTATTGTTGTCGTTCGGACTTACATTAATTGAAACACCACTGCTGGGGCTAAGAGAACTCACGCTAAGCAAACGAGTGGCGGGTGGTTGCGGGCATGGGTTAGGGCTGCAATTGCTGCCGGCGTTCTGCCAAACCCCGCCCGCATTCGCGCACTGGGTGGATGTCTGATTAGGCGTACAATTACCGCTTGCGAAGCAACACGCACCAGTGCAAGGCCCGCAATCCCCCGGACAGTTCTGGCAGGTCTCGTTGCCGTCACAATCGTTGTCTCCGCAAGTTGCAGGACAATCACTACAGCCTTCGCCTTGGAGCCACGTACCATTTGCTGCGTTACACTGGGCAAGCGTCCTATTAGATAAACAAGTGTTCCCATTCCTGCAACATGCTCCGACGGGTTCTTTCGAACTAATACTTAGGATCCAGAACGCTACACTTCCAGAATCTAGGCTTACGTGATCGGAGATCGTTAATCTCCAGGTACCGTTAATATCTTCGCCATCGAAATCTGCGAAGTCGTCCGGATCAGAAAAACCTGGAAGCTGAGAGTTGGTTGAGCGAGCATAATTCCCACTAGGAATCGATTGGGAATCGGCCGTGTTGGCCGCCGTTTGGGCAAAACTGGTTCCCGTTGGAAAAAAATGATACGTACCACTCAGATTAGAACCATCACCATTCGGATTACTGGGTGTGGCCCCGACTCTACTGAACAAGTGAATTTCGGTACCATCCGGGGAGCGCAGTTTGGCTCTAAGGTCGCCAACGAAGGGGTGTGGCGTTCCCATGCTGATGATAACCGAGTCCACCGAATCGACTTCGGAATATACAGGATTGCTGATATTGATTGTGCTCGAATTCCCATTTGGATTATTGTCGGGGATGCTGAACTGGCCACCAGGTCCATACGCCTGGTTCGGTTGACCCAAGCTGTATGTAGCCAACATGAGGACTGGGAGTGCCGCAACCAACATAAAAGCCCAGCCCCTGATGAACCTCGACATGACGCTGTGACTGGTGACAACAACTTTCAACATTTCAGCCTCCTGGGCCCCAGGCCCGTTTGACGCCAGCCCGTCCACGTCATAGCGTGAGTCGCCAGACCATGCGGGCCGACATCTGGAATACTGGTGCCAGGAGCTTTGACCGGAAAAAATGTAGAATTTTCGGATTTTTTAGTTCAGATGCCTAGCAATCCCTCACAAAGCTAATGACTGATGTTGAACCCCAATCGCTGGCAATCAATCACGACCTCGTTTGGCGGTTTTTCGAGAACGACCGAGCGGCGGGATACGACCTGTACAAACTCCTTTCCCCAAAGCTCCTTGCGATTGCCCAAAAGCGTGGGGTCGGAGTTTCCGATGCCCATGACGTGGTACAGGGTGCGTTCGCTCGTGTTGTCAAACATAAGGACAGGTACGATAGGTCACGCAACTTTGAGGCATGGATTAGCAAAATTACTGCCAACGTTGCGATTGATTTTATGGAAAAGCAGAACAGAAGTCGCAAGATCGCGCTCGACTATCAAGTCGAATACGCGCGAACAACCCCTGAAAACGAACCAGGCTCAAATGTTCATCAAACCCAGATTCTCCAGGCTCTGGCCGAATGCGTGGACGGACTCTCGTCGGAGAGCCGTCGCCTGCTTCAGCTATCGAAGGTGATGGGCGATGATAGTGGCGCCTTGACGATCTTGGCCCGGCATTGGGGTAAACCAAAGAGCACAATGACAGGAATATTGAAGCGGATACGCGAATCGCTGCTCAGATGCATGCTAGGCAAGGGTTTTGACGGTATTGATTGAGGTTTTACGGTACCAGGCGATTGCGGTTTGAGGAATTCATCCAAGGACCACCCTTGAGTTTGCCGACTTTTTTCGCGCGAGGAGAACCCTTCCGAGTAGTATTAGGATGAAGTCTTCGCGGACACACTGGGAAGCCATTTGTGAGTCGGCTTGACGAGTTATTGGATCAATGGGCGGCTGACGGACCAATGGCTCCGCTCACCCCGCAATGCCTCGATTTCAATACAGTCATTCAAATAATTGATCATCCTGAAACAGTATCCAGCGATGATTGGCGCCACCTTGAGACTTGCCGCTATTGTCTTCGCTCCGTGGTGCGCATTCGCCGGGACCGAGAGTTGATCGAAGCTCCACTGAGACCTGACGAAGACTTCTCAGTGGAAGTCCCGACACGGAACTCCAATTCTGGCCCTATGGCCAAATTGGCTCTGCGGCTTTCGCGATCGATAGCGGCATACCCATGGGTAACTGGAATCGCGGCCATCCTCGTCTTGGCACTTGGCATCTCGTTTTTGGTTAATCGGCGCGGGCCAAGGGGCTCATTTCATGATGTCCCTAACCTGCTCGCAACGGTTGACGGGTCATACTTAGCTCGAGGCGTGGACCGAAGTGCGACTGATCCGGAAGGCGCTAATCGCATCTACGAGATCAGAGTGAAGCTAACAACGCCGGCAAGCGTCGCTGCCCTTTACCTCGATCACACACGAAACCTTAAGACGGTGCTGCCACAGCCGCAGTCTGAAGAGGATGCGCGTGAAATCGAGTGGCGATTTATGGTCAGAATTACGCGCGACGACCCGCCAGGATTGCAGTGGTTCGGAATTATTGCACCCGCTGAGGCACAGTCAGTTGAAGCGGTCCGCGCCGATCTTCAAATAACATTAGACAATGAGCTAACCACTCTCTCTCTACCCGAGGTTATGAAGCGATTGGAGGCCCAGCTGGAAGCTCGCCCCGGCATCTCATTTCGTTCCCATAAGTTTGCCGTCTCAGAGCGTCCTCTGCCGTAGATCCGGTATGACTGTTCAATAGTCAGGAAGACTAGGCGAGGCACTCGCGCTTCTAGCCTGAAGGCCGTGTTCTCCTTCGCAACTATGATGTAGCCGTCAGGATATGCTTCTATGACAAAATCGACTCTTCAAATATTCTCCAATATCATTCCTATATTGTGCCTAAGTGACTTTTGTATCGTCGCGCGGGCGGATGAACCCGTCAACCTTGCTAGTACACAGCCTGTGTTTGAACTCCGCCCCTTTATCAAAAACTTAAGTGGTCCCAGCGTAGATGAACTTCTCAGTTCAGCGGACACGGATATTCCTGCCGACGAGCTTCTCGCCTTCCTCAAACAACCTCGCCCGGAAATTCCCGAATTGCCGCCCGCTGTAGTTGCTGATGTATTAGATAATGAAAGACGCGCAAATGATTTGGTAAGTATGGCGAAGCAAATTCCAACAGACGCCGAATTGCGTGGCAAGTTGATAAACGAGGCAATTCGTCTTGAAGAACGAGCGCTAGCAGTGCGCCTGAAATACCAAGGAGCAGATAGTATCGCTTTTAAACGATGGGCTACAAGTGCGCACACAACGTCACGTGAATGGCATGAGGTCTTAGATTGCAGATACCGGATTGCTACGGCACGTCGACTTCTTAATCTTTCCGATAGTAGTATCGCAAAGATTAAGACTGTGCAAAGTGAAATAGCCGCGCTTGACGGGTTAGTAAACAGTAGGAATTACCCTGCGGCCCAACGGATAGTTGAGCAACAGCTCGCACTACATTTTCTCTTGTTCGGCGACGACGAACTAGACTTGGCGCGGTGGCTAGGGTGGCTTGCCGGCATTCTTGAATACTCTGGCGACCTGGCTGCAGCCGAAACACTATTCTGCAGATCATTAGCCATCATCAATCGACAATCACCGGGCGAGACCCCCGATACTGTTTCAAGTCTCAACAATTTAGGGGAACTCTGTAAAACACGGGGCAACCAAAGAGGTGCAGTCAAATTTCTTACGAAATCTCTATATTGCTCTGCCCTCATTTCACCTCACGATAGTCAGAAAATTGCAACAGGCTTAATGAATCTAGCCCTCGTCTATCAAGTAGATGGGAATATTAATGATGCCGAAGCCATGTTAAGAGAAGCCCTCGCAATGGGGACAAGGGTCGCTGCTGGTGAAAACGAGTTCAAATCTGTTTGTATGATGAATCTGGCGGGCGCCGTAAAGCGGCAAGGAGATCTTGTCGAGGCCGAGTCGCTCGCTAAAGAAGCGCTGCGTGTTCGCACCCAACTCACTCCCGGGGACCATTTGAGCACCGGTGAGTGCTTAGGAATGTTGGGTTCAGTCCTACACGCGAAGGCCGACCTTCGTGGCGCGGAGTCCTTGTATCGAACGGCGTTGGATATGGAACGGCGTCTATTTGCGACTGATCATCCGAAATTGGCAGACTGCCTCAATAATCTCGCTGTACTCTACAGTGATACCGGGGAATTGGACATAGCCGAACCGCTTGCTCGGGATGCGCTCGCCATGCGACGACGGCTCTTTAAAGGAGACCATCACGAACTAGCAATCAGCCTTATGAACTTGGCCGCAATCCTTGACGATAGAGGCGAGTTAACGGAAGCGGAACTACATCATAAGGCTGCATTGGAAATGCAAGAACGAATGTTCGTTGGGGATCACTACGACATTGAGAGATGCCTTCATAACTTTGCTGTGCTCAAGATGCAGACAGGAGATTTCACAGGGGCTGAGTCGATGCTGGTGAAGGCATTAGCTATGGATCGCCGTCTATTCTCAGGAGACCATTTGGACATTGCCGCCGCGACTGGTCTTTTGGCGAGCATTCGGGAAGCGCAACTCGATTTCAAAGGAGCAGTGTCAATGCGCCGCGAGGCGCTTGAAATGATGCAACGACTATTAACTGCGGAACATCCTATTGTCGCAATGCAGCAGAGCAAATTAGCAGACGCTCTATATGCGCTAGGCAATAAGCTAGAGTCTGAACAGCTTTATCGTCTTGCTCTTACGACGCTCCAAAGCAGCTATGGGACTGACCATCCGGAAATTGTTTACGCCCTATACAGGACGGCTCGAATGAGTCGAGCCGAGGGCAACCTCAGAACGACAGAAGATCGCTATCGACATGCCTTTGAGATGGCTGAAAGGCTCCGAGCGCGGATTGTGGGGTCTGAGCTCAGCCGCGCTGACTTTGCTGGCAAATTGGGCCTTTCCGAGATTGGTATTGATTATGCTCGCACACTCGTTCGGCTTGAGCGGTTTTCAGATAGTCTAGCAATTTTGGAGCGCTCGCGTGGTCGTGCATTTCTCGATTTGCTTGCCCGGTCAACCCATGACCTTGTCGAAGTCGCTCGCCAAAATGGAGATGCTAAACGTACTGAGAAAATAGTTGCTGCGTTGACTCGCGAGGAATCCGCGCGTATCGACCTGACCATTGCTGAAGCGCGGGTTGCCTCGCTTCGAAATGAGCGGAAACGTCTAGTATCGCGAAGTGATTTGGTTTCAAATGAGCGCGAAGCCGAATTAGCTAAAGCCGATGCACGTATTTCAGAGCAGCAAATCCGGGTGAAAAACTTGCGCGGTCAACTCTCCGAGGCGAGCGCGACAGTTCTTATCGAGCTACAGAGCTTTTTCCCTACTGCCCGGCCGATGCCGGCTGCAGCAATTCGTAAAGGCCTGTCGCCCGATGAGGCGATTGTCTGCTACGCTTGGTCGGATGAATTTGTGCTATTAATTGTAGCGCCCCCTACAGGACAGGGCGACGTGAAAGGGTTTGTTCTTACCGATGACAAGGAGACTACAAGTCGCTTGAATGCACTCGCAGGGCGCGTTCGAGGTGAATTGTCGCATCGACCTGGGATTGACCAAGTCAGCTTGGCCAATGATGCTCGTCGCCTGTTGGACCAATTGGTTCCGCCTGAGGTCCTTGGCGATTTGAAGTCTGTGAAGCGATTAGTGATTATTCCCGATGGACCTTTAAATGGTATTCCGTTTGAAGCATTGATTGCATTTGACGTTACGATGAAGTACAAGGCCTTTCACGAAGTCGCCATTGTCTACTCCTCATCTGCAACCGCATACCTTAACGGCAGCTCGAATCATGAGATGTCCCAACCCAAGGTGGATGGACAAGTGGAGGAGGCGCAAGGGAAATCGACCAGCGCGATGACGGCCCTAGTCGTAGGCGATCCAAGCTTCGACAGCGACGTTGCGCCCAAACCAGACTATCCCAAACAAGGAATCGTAATCCTAGTAGTGACGGCAGACTCCAGAGCGGCAAAGGCTGGCCTGAGGCGCGGAGACGTTCTAGTGCGCTACGCGGGCAGGAATCTCATCGACATGAACTCCCTGACAGCAGCACGCAACGAAATTGACACTGCCATCGCTGAAGGCGGATTCCAAGCCAACGGGCAAGTGAAAGTCGCTTATTGGCGAAGTGGAGCCACGACAGAAATCGAAATTCCGCCAGACATGCCGGGAGTTCAACTCGATCCGAAAGGAAGTCCTGCCGAGACACTTCAATACCTTGCGATGCTCTCGCGAGGCGAACCAGAGAAGATCGGACAAATAATTGCTGACACGCAATTGAGCTTGTTCGATCGCCGGCTAGAGCGTCTCCAAGGTACTCGACGTGAAGCCGAGGTAATTGCCCAGATTGTGCAATCGGCCGATGGCAAGGCGATTTTGCTTCTCGGCAAAGATGCTACTGTCGGGAAAATAGCGGCCGCAGCGCCAGGGTTGCGAATCCTGCATCTCGCCACTCACGGATTGATGGGATCGACCGACCGACCGTACGACGCAAGCCTGGCATTCACACAGCCTGTGTCACCTACACTCAACGATATCGGGTTTCTCCGTTTAGAGGACTTGCTCCGGACGTGGCAAGGCAAGCTGAAGGACTGCGATCTGGTGGTCCTTTCTGCCTGCGAGACCCAATCAGGCGTGAAAAGAGGCGATAGCGTCCTGGCGCTGCCTTGGGGTTTCTTTTTCGCGGGTGCGCCAACAGTGATTGCGAGCGTTTGGAAAGTGGATGATAC
>CAYXEY010000113.1:0-11123 GCA_964464105.1 uncultured Planctomycetaceae bacterium | reverse complement strand
ATGCCTGGAGCTGGCCCTGAAAGGTGAACTCGCTGCTCAGCGGCGTTTGCGCCATTGCAGTTGCCACGCACGAGCATGCAACCATGACTACGATTACTCGGTGCATTTTCATCACTTACTTCGCTTTCTCAATTCTGGGGGCGCGGCGTCGCCGCATTTGTGTCCGGCGAAGGCTTGCCATGTGCACGGCGCTCTTCGATCCACTTCAAGCGGTTCTGCCACGCCTTCTCCAGATCCTTATCCGATTGCATCCACGGTCGTACGACCTTGTAGTTCTCCCAGCCCTTGCGGACAGCCTCGACGCGCCAATCGAACTCGTAATTGCCCAGTCCGCCACCCAGCTCGACGACATCAATGCCGTTGAGGCTCTTCTTGGTGAATGCAAGTCCGCGCGAATCGGAAGATGCCGGCGTCAGTTGAATGGTCATGCCCGGCTCGGAGGCGAGATTGCGGAAGTGATCGGGAAGTTCGATTGTCGCTCGGCCATTGACCAGACGACCGGTGCCGCGCACATACATCGCGGCCTCCGGTCCCTCGGGACAGCAATACCAAATATCAGTGGATGCATCTGCGGGGTTGGGAGCGCGAAAATTCTTGTCATCGGCAAACATGGTGCCGTTGCCGCTTTCATGATCGCGATAGAATCCGGCCAGCAAGTCGCCGGTCACCTGACTGATGAGTACCAAAACCGGCTGCCCCAGAAAGCTCTTACCGAACAGCCAGATCTGTTGATTATTACTCTCGTCATATACCTTCAGACTGCTGTCGGGATTGTCGGCATCTAATCGCACCAGTCCATTGACATGCAGCGGGGCCTGGGGATTCGCCCTGTTAATCCCCACTGCGGTTTGAAATACCGCGCCGTCTCCGTCGATGACGACTTGATTTTCCGGTGCCAAATTAGTGGAGCCACTCGTAGCCAGCGCGATGCTGCCGAAACTCAGACTGATTCGCGAGGTACCGCCGGGATGCTGAATCTGGTCGTTGCCCAACTCGTCAATGAAATAGTTGTGTCCTAGATGAAGTCCCGTGCTTGAATTGTGGTCCGCGCCGAACAAGTACCCTCTGAAGTTACCTGTGCTGACTTGCAGATGACGGTATTCGCCGACTGTCGTGCCGAGATCCATATCACCAGCCACGGCGAGTTTCTCATTGGGCGAATCCGTGCCGATGCCCACGTTGCCGGTTGGACCCACGGCGATGCCCCGCGTGTTGAGCGAGAATGATGAGTGCGGAGCCGCCGTGAGTGGCTGCCTGGGGCTGAGCGTCGTAAAGCCGCCGACTCCGGCAGGGCTGCGAACAGTTATTTCAAGCCAGCGGGCATCGCCCTGGAATGCGAAAGAGCCAAAGTTGAGCGTCACGGTAAACGTGCCATTGCTGAGAGCGATGTTGTTCTTCGTGAGGGTCGCGCTGATTTGAGTACCAGCGGTCGCCGCGTCAAACAGCGCGAATTGAAAGTCCGCGGTCGTGATCGCAGGCAATCCGTTTGCACGGAGCTGTCCCTGGTACGTGAATTCATGGCTGAGCGGCGTCTGGGCCGAAAGCGTGGTAGTGATTCCAGCCACAGCCAACACCACACATTTAGTGAAGCGTAATAACATAAAGACTGAACCCCAACTATTGCTATTGATTGATCAGGAGCTGCACAAACGGACCAATGTCGGCTGAATCCGCCGCGCCGCTGGCATTCACGTCCGCACACGCGCATGCCTGCGGAGGCCCGCCAATCACACATCCCGCAAATGTCTGGATGTCCGTGCCGTTGCGAAGCCCATCCAGGTTCATGTCTCCCGGCAGCGAGCACGCCGGATCTTCGATGGTTTCAACGCCCGCCCAGAATCCACCAACCAGCGTGAAGATGCCGCCGGTCATCGGCGCCGCGGGCGAGCACGCGTCGGGCTGTCCGATGGTGGCGCTGAGTTTGAAGATGCCGCCGCTGCTGACGCCGCCGCCGCCGTCGATGGTGTGCCACGAGAGATCGGGCGGCGTGTCGCATGCGTCGCCCACGCCGTCGCCATCGGCATCGCCCGGTCCGCAATCGATCACGGTCAGCCGCAGGCCATCGGGCAGATCGGCGAATTGCATGCCGCGCAGGCTGGGCAGAATGGGCAGTTGAATCGTCTGGAACTTTACTTCGGCCAGCGATGCTGTAAGTATGTCAAACGTGTCATTGACCGTGGGCGCGAAGCCGTTGATCAATAAGACGCGCAGAGCTCCGGCCAGCAGGGCATTGCCGGTAATCGCCAGCTGGTCGTAACTGGTTCCCGCGGACGTGCCGCCGATTTCCACTTCCAGCGCGCCGCTGATGAACTGCTGATAATCGCCATCAATCGTGAGTAACCCGGCAGACAGTCCAGGCTTGATCGTGCCGCTGTTTCGCACATGACCCTGGATGACGCCATTCCCCTTCAGTTCGCCCCCGTTGAAATCCGCAAGGTCAGTTGGATCCAGCGTGCCGCCTTCGAGCGTGGTCGCGCCAGCGTTCTGCACATAGTTACCGGTGTCACTAAGCGTGCAATTGCCCGGGCCAATGCGAACCTGCCCCAAGTTGGTGAAGGCACCCGGAAGGGCGAGATTGCGGCCGTTCTTGATCTGGAGAGAACCCGTTGAGCTATTGGAGAGAATATTGCCCAGTGCATTTACCCCGGCGAGATCCTGAATAGCGGAGGCCGGGCCGTCGAGAATAATGGTGGCCTCGTTGTTGACGACGTTTGCATTAGAGTACTTCAGCGTGCCCGCAATGTTGAAAATCCCACCCGAGAACGTCGCGCCCAGTTGATTTGCGAGTGTGGACATGATCATTGTTCCGGCCTGCAAATCGATCGTGCCGCTGTTCGTAAATTGGCTGGAGGAAGTTACGTTGGCGGTGCCGGTTCCTAGCTTTGTGAACGTGCCGTTGTTCACAACAGAATTGGGGCTGAATGTGGAATCGCCGGGCCCGAGAATCACCTGCCCGAGGTTGTGGAGCGCGGTCACGCTCGAATAATTGCAGCCGTTTTTGACTTGAAACACGCCCGTTGCGCCGTTGGTCGCAAAGTTGGCGAGTGCATTGACGTTTGACGTGTTTTGAATCGCCGCCGCCGGTCCGTCCAGGATGATGTTTGCGGAGTTGGTGACGATGCTGGCGCCGGTAAAGCGCAGGGTGCTTGTCACATCATAAATTCCGCCAGTCAGTGTCGTGCCGGAAAAGTTAGTCAGCTGCAGGAGCGAGAGTGTTCCCACCGAAACGCGTATTGTCCCGGTGTTGGTCATAGGAAGACCAGTGGAGAAGGTGTTGAATACGAGCAATCCGTTGCCGGTCTTGATGAACGTGCCGGCATTCGTCACGGCGTTCGTGCCGCCGTTGCTGAAGAAATTGTGAATCGTATTGTTAGTGGTGGGATTTGCAGTAAATACTCCGTCGGAGGCATTGATCAGCGTTCCGTTATTGAAATTGACCGAACTTGTAGAGCTGGGCGTCCATATCGCATTCGGCGAGTGGTTTTCCAGTACGCGCGAAAGCGTCAGCGAATTGGGACCCATGTTCAGCGTGCCCAATGGTGCGATGATCGTCTTCCCCGAGCCTGACATCTGAGACCCGGTCCAGTTCAGGATCCCATCAATCGTGAGATCGCCGGAACCACTCAGCGTGCCGCCTGTTGCGTTGAGAGTGCCGGTGAACGTGTATGGCGCGTTGAAACTGATCGTGCCGGCCAGAATGTTGATGATTCGATTAGTTGCGAGCGTGCAGGCAATCGTTTGATTGGCCCCATTTGTAAATGTCAGCGTGCCTGTTCCAAGGATTGAGGACGCTGGATCAAATGTTATTACAGATGAAATCGTGAGCGTCGTACCGGCGTCCGCATCGAAGATGCCGGTGTTGCTGCCGCCGGTGCCGAGCGTGAGAGCACCGCCATTGACATTGACCGTTCCACTGTTGTTAAGCGGCAGCGGGGCGCCAAATGAGTTGAAGAATAGTATTCCCGGGCCATTTGTGTTGAAGGTGCCGGCGTTGTTAACTGCGTTGGTGCCACCGGCGGCGAAGAAAGTGAACTGTGTGTTCGGAGTTGGCGGATTCGCCGTGAAGGTTCCGTCGACAGCGTTAATCAACGTTCCGTTGTTGAAGTTGAATGAAGATCCAATGCCAGGATTCCATGTCGCATTGGGCGAGTGGTTTTCCAGGATACGTGAGAGAGTATGAGTGCCGGCTGTCATGGCAAGCGCGCCCGATGGGGCGATGATAGTCTTGCCCGTTCCTGTCATCTGGGATCCGGTCCAGTTAAGCGTCCCGGTCACGGTGACGTCGCCAGTGCCACTCAGGATTCCGCCGGTCACGTTCAGTGTGCCATCAATCGAGTAGGGCGCATCAAAATTAATCGTGCCGCCCAGAAGGTTGATAATTCGATTGGTAGCCAGCGTGCAGGCAACAGTCTGATTGGCCCCGTTTGTGAATGTCAGCGTGCCCTGACCGGTCAGCGCCGAAGCCGGGTCGAGCGTGACGGTGGACGCAAGCGTAAGCGTCGATCCGGCGTCGGCGTCGATGGTTCCGGTGTTTGAGCCGCCGCTGGCGATCAGCAAGCCGCCGGCATCGATGTTGGTCGTGCCGCTGTTGTTAAAGGGCACAGGAAAACCGGACAACGTCTTTAACTCCAGGATCCCGTTGCCAATCTTGTTGAACGTGCCGGCATTGTTTACGGCGTTTGTTCCACCAGTGCCGAATATCGTGTAGAGCGTGTTGTTCGCAGTGAGATTGACCGTGAAGGTGCCATCTGAGGCGTTGATCAATGTGCCGTTGTTGAAGCTGAAGGATGATCCAGCGCTCGGCGTCCACGATGCGTTGGCCGAGTGATTTTCCAGTGTTCGGTGCAGCGATTTCGCAAATGGATCGCTGATCGTGAGCGAGCCTGTTGCTGCGATAATCGTCTTGCCCGCTCCCGACATCGTGGCGTTGCCAGTCCAATTCATCGGTCCCTCGACCGTGATGTCTCCCGATCCACTCAATGTGCCGCTCAAGTTGACCGTGCCGCTCATCGTGTACGGTGCGTTGAAATTAACCGTGCCGCCCTGAATGTTGATGACGCGATTCGTGGACAGGGTGCACGCGATGGTGTGAGAGATGCCGCCGGAGAAGGTAAGAGTGCCGGTACCAAGCAGGGAAGCCGCGTCGTCATGAGTGAAGACCGATGAGAAGGTCAGTGAGCTGCCCGCATCGGTATCGATCGTGCCGGTGTTGGAGCCGCCATTGGAGATGGTCAAGCCGCCGGCATCAAGATTGGTCGTGCCACTGTTGTTGAAGACGACTGGCGCGCTGACCACCGTGTTGAAGCTCAGCGTACCGGCCCCCGTCTTATTGAGTGTGCCGGCGTTTATGAGGGCATTGATGCCGCCGACGCCACCCATGGTGTTACTGCTGCTGATATTGATGGTGAAGACACCATCCGACATGTTGTGAAGCGTGCCATTATTGAACGAGAAATTACCGCCCGCGCCTGGCGTCCAGTTCATGTCAGAAGAGTGATTCTCCAGCGTGCGGTTGAGTGTCTTCTGGAATGGATCGCTGATCGCCAGGGACGCTGTCGGCCCGATGATGGTCTTTCCGGCCCCTGACATGGCGCCACTGCCAGTCCACGTCATCGCTCCGTTCACCGTGACATCCCCGGCGCCGGCAAGCGCTCCGCTGAAAGTGAACGCACCGTTAAGGGTGGATGCAGCGTCGATCGTCAGCGTTCCACCCTGCAGCCTGAATGCCTCGACGCTGGTCAGACTGTTGATCGTCGTGCTTCCAGTCGTAAATGTGACGTTGACGTCCGGCGTCATGTTGGGAATCACGACGTCGTCGCCCGCGGCGGGCACGCGATTGAGGTCCCAGTTATTGGCGGTGTGCCAGGAGTTGGTACCGGCGCCGCCGGTCCAGGTGATGGTCACCGCATGGGCGGTGCTGCTGAAGGCCAGCAAACTGACCAGTATCGCAAGGTTAGCGCGTTGGGAATGCGTCATGGCATATGTCCTCTGTGCGTCAGTCAGCGGCGCTGCCGGTCCTTACTGGCACCCGCCATTGAGGAGGCAATTCACAAATAGTCCGATGTCGCGACCATCCAGGGTCAGGTCCTGATTCATGTCGCCATGGAGTGGATCGCAGCCGGGAAATTGCAGCTGATGGGCCGCGAGATCGACGAGGGCGAGAGCCATTGGTCCGACGTCGGACGCATTGACCGCGCCGTCGCAGTTCATGTCTCCGATCAGCGAATCGCAGGCGTCGCCGATGCCGTCGGCGTCGGAGTCAGCCTGATCGGGATTGGCAAGGGTGGGGCAGTTGTCGCAGAGATCGGCGAAGCCGTCGCCGTCGGCGTCGAAGATGCCAATCTCGAAGACATATGCAGCGCCGGCAGCAGCGGCGCCGGCATTGTGGCCTCTTGCGCCGACGAGGAATGTGTCGCCATTCACCGCAGCGCGTCCGAACTCATCTCCCGTCGCCGTATCGACGGCGGTCAATTTGAATTGCTGGGACCACGTGCTCTCACTGCGCAGGAATACGTAGGTGGAGCCTGAGGCGTCGCCCTGATCATCATCGCCGGCAGCCCCGATCACGGCGAAGTCGCCCGACAGGGAGACCGAGGAGCCGAAGAAGTCATTGAAGGCCGCATCGCTTGCCGTCAGCTTGGCCTGCTGGGTCCACGTGGTGCCGGAGCGCGTGAACACATAAGCCGACCCCGCATAACTCGGTGGATCGGACAGCCCGCCGGGCGCTCCGATGATGATCGTGTCACCTTTAAGTGCGACTGAGCCGCCAAAGTTGTCACCGATGTCGGCATCGAGCGCAGTGAGCTTGGCCTGCTGGGTCCAGGTCGTTCCGGTGCGAACGAAGACGTAAGCCGAGCCGGAGTTGCTGCCGGCGTCGTCGTTGCGATCGGCGCCGACGACGATCGTGTTTCCATCGATGGCCACGGCAATGCCGAATCGATCAAACGTGGCGAAATCGGACGCGGTCAGGATCGCTTCGGTGTTCCAGGTCGACGCGGTGCGAACGATGACCCAGGCCGAGCCGGCATCCAGATTGAATCCGAGATCATCGTTGGGTGAGCCGACGATCGCCGTGTCGCCGGAAACTCCTACTGAGCCGCCGAAGAAATCGCCGGCGACGATGAAGGAATCGGTGAGGTGGGCCTGCTGCGACCAGGTCGATCCATTGCGAATAAACACATAAGCCGAACCGGCGTTGCTGTCCGTGGTGTCGTCGAGCGGGGCGCCTACGATGGCAGTGTTGCCATCGATTGCAACGGCGGCGCCGAATCGATCGCCTGCCGCCGCGTTCGACGCGGTGAGCTCGGCCTGCTCGACCCAATCGGCGGTGGTGCCTTCCGACTGACGGACGTAAACGAAAGCTGATCCGGCGTCGTCGCCCCCGGCATTCGTGCCGGGCGCGCCGACGATTGCAGTGGCGGCATCCATCGCGGTGTCGCTGCCAAACGCATCGCCGGCGGCTGGATCGTTGTCTGTGAGCGTCTGACGTTTCGACATGCCTTCGGGACAAGTGCATGCATCGCCCAGTCCATCGTTGTCCGTGTCGAGCTGGTCTGCATTGGGATCGAGAGGACAGTTGTCGCAGGCATCGCCGACCCCGTCGCTGTCGGAGTCGGCCTGATCGGCATTGGCGAGGGCAGGACAGTTGTCGCAGGCGTCGCCAGGGCCGTCGGAATCACCATCGAGCTGATTCGCATTTGACTGTGTGGGACAATTGTCGCAATCATTGCCGCGGGTGTCGCTATCCGAGTCGATCTGAGTTGCATTGGCGAGGGCCGGGCAATTGTCGCAACCGTTGCCAATGCCGTCGCCGTCAACATCCGCTTCCTCAAAGGCGTAGGCCGAACCGGTGCTGTTGCCGGCATCGGCGTTGTTGGGCGAGCCGACCATGATCGAGTTGCCGGATAGCCCGACGGACGTGCCGAATGCGTCTTGTGCCCCAGGGTCCGAGGCGGTCATCTTGGCCTTTTGAATCCACGTTGGGGGGGAGCCAGAGCGGGCGAAGAGATACGCGCTGCCCGTGTTGGTGCCGCCCTCGTCGTCCGCAATGGAGCCGACCACGGCGAGTGCGCCGTCGATGGAAACGGCATGACCGAAAGCGTCGCCGGTGGCCGCATCCGCCGCCTTGAGCTTGGCCTGTTGAGACCAGGTCGCGCTCGAACGAACGAAGACATAGGCACAACCGGAACCGGTAAGGCTGGGAGGCCCCGGATCGTCATCACCCTTGGCGCCAATGATGGCGGATTCGCCGGACAGGCTGACGCTGCATCCGAACTCGTCGGCTGCTTCGTCGTCGTTGGCGATGAGCTTGGTCTGATGAGACCAGATCGTGCCAGTGCGGATGAATACGTAGGCGCACCCGGAGTTGGAGCCGCCGTCGTCGTTGCCTGTTGCGCTGATGAGCGCGGTGTCTCCAGAGAGGGCGACGTGTCCTCCGAAGAGATCACCACCCGCGGCATCGGGGGCCAGGAGCTTCTGCTGCTGGGACCAGGTGGTCCCGGAGCGCACAAAGACGTAGGCGCTGCCGGAGTTGAAAGGTACATCGTCATTGGCATCGGCGCCGATGAGGGCGGTGTTGCCGGAGACTGCCACTGAGAGTCCGAAGTTGTCGCCTGCGGCGGGATCTGAGGGAAGGAGCTTCTGCTGCTGGGTCCAGGTCGTTCCTGAGCGCACAAAGATATAAGCACTTCCGGCGTTGCTGTTGTCGCCAGGTGCGCCGACGATGGCCGTGTCGGCGTCGAGGGCGACACTGAAACCGAAGATATCGACGCCGGCGCCATCCAAAGCCGTGAGTTTGGCCTGCTGAGCCCAGTTCGATCCCGAGCGAAGAAAGATGTAGGCGGCTCCAATGTTGCTGTTGTCACCCAGCGCGCCAAGTATCGCTGAATTGCCTGAGACTGCTGTCGAAAATCCGAATTGATCGAAGGCCGCTGGGTCGAGCGAGAGCATTTTGAGCGCCGGCGAGAGCGTGAACGGGCCGGGGCAATTCGCGATCGGTGGCGGCGCCGTCAGCGTTACGATGGTGATGTTTGTGGGATTGTATTGAACCGAAAATGTCGTCCCCGGCGGCTCGGCGACCTGAGCAAACTGCCCGGTGCGCGAGCCGTAATTCATGATGACGAAGGAATCGCCGGGTTGCGGTTGAAACCCGCCGGCAAGCTGAACGTCCAGGGTGCCTCCGAATGCCGCGTTGCCGGTCAGCGTGAGTTGGGCGAAGTCCGTGGATGGTGTAAGGCCGCGCAAGGTGACGCCATAGCGTCCGGCGGGGGCCACGCTCAGCGACTCAAGTTGCTGCGATGTCGCCAGTGCAAGTTTGCCGTCATTGATCGCGGTATTGCCGGTGTAGGTGATGGCGCCATCGAGCGCGAGTGAACCGACGCCAGTCTTGACGAGACCCGCGCCATTGTTGATACCGGAGACATTTTTCAGCGTGCCGCTTCGGAAGTTGAGATTGGTGATGAGTTCGTTGCCGCTTCCGATTTGGTGGTTCTGGACGTCGAGCGTACCTCCGTCGAGCGTTAATGTGCTTACGCCTGTGCCGCCGTCGATATCACGAGTCTTAACTATTCCGCCCGTGATGTTCAGCGTGCCTGTCGCACCAGCGCTGGCCAGGTTCACAATCGACAGGTCCAACAGCGATCCCACGCCACTGACGTTGACCGTCCCGACGCTGGTCGCGCCCGAGCCAATTGACATAAAGCCCGGATTGTCGATGACACCGCCATCGGTCACGTTGAGCGTGCCGACGCCCTCGCCAATGGCGATGAAGCCGGGGAAAAAAGTGCCTCCCACGATTTCCCAGAGGGCGCTATTGCCGCTGACGTTGACGGTTGCGGTGTTACCCGTATTCGGGGCGATGTTGGCGGCTCGGCAAACAACATTCGCACTCAATCCAAGCGTGCCATCCTCGACGTCTATGGTGGGGTCTGCAAGCACTTTGCGAGTCAGGGTTATCGTACCCGCGCCGATCTTGGTGAGACCGGCGTCGTTAAGGTCATTGGTGATTCGAACCTGGATGCTGGCGGTGACACCCGCGGAGGCTTGAATCACGCCGCCGTCGATGGTCAGCGTCGCGGTGTCGAAGCTCAAGAGTTGGTTGACCAGACTGTAATTGCCGCCAAAGCCGACCAGAAAAGCAACTTCGCCGGGGTTGAGCTTGATACTCGTGTCGCCGCCCGGAAAGCCGGCGGGGAAAATGGCGGATGTGCCGGAGGCCGGTTCCAGGTTTCCCGACCAGTTCACGGCATTCGACCATTGTGCATCGCCGGAGCCGTTGTCCCAGTCATTCGCGATTGCGAAGACCGTCGGCGTCAGCAACCCAACGATGGCCGAAATTAATTGAATCAGGCGCTTCATAAACGGACCTCCCCTCGCATGCACGGGATTGCCGGAGAGTGGACGACGTTTCTTTCGTGACCTTCACGCATATTTCCCTTTAAATAGGTGCGACTGATGAGTCGGAGGCTTGGCCTTGCGACGTACGGTCCATAGTCGGGTGCTGTCGATGTCCGAGGACGAGACAAATCTGCTGCAAAGGGCGGTGGAGGGGGACGCGAGTGCTCTTCGCGCCCTGTTGGAGACTCATGGCGGCGAGGTGCGCAGTCGGATTTCGGGTCGAATCGACAAGCGCTGGCAGTCGTCCATGGATGATGACGACGTCATGCAGGTGACGTACATCGAGGCCTTTCTGCATATCGATCAGTTGGTGGCCCGGGACACGGCGTCGTTCGTCGCCTGGCTAACCCGGATCGCCGAAAATGCCCTGCGCGATGCCGTTCGCGGGTTGTCGCGCCAGAAGCGTCCGGACCCTGCACGGCGCATCGAGTCCCCGATCAACGCCGAGTCCTACGTTTCCTTGCTCGAATGCCTGGGGGTGACCACGACCACGCCCAGCCGCGAAGTCGTCAAGAGAGACGCCCTGATGGCGTTGGAGTCCGCGATTAGCCACCTGCCGGTCGATTACCAGACCGCCGTACGGCTCTACGATCTGGAAGGTCGCGCGATTGCCGACGTCGCTACCTCGATGGGACGATCGGTCGGGGCCGTGCATATGCTCCGGGGTCGTGCCCACGAACGATTGCGGACTTCGCTCAGTTCTTCGCAATTTTTCAGCGGCCCTGCGT